>DATNQI010000077.1 GCA_036704125.1 Pantanalinema sp.
GTCCCCCCTCCAGCGTGAGGAAAGGGGCGCAGATGAAGCCGGGCAGACCCTCATGGAGGGTCTCGGACCAGCCGCCGCACAGCACGGCCGGGGCCTCGGCGTCGAGGCCCCGGCGCATGCGCGCGACCAGGTGCGCGATCATGCCGATGTGGCCCTCGACCATTCCGAGCTGCAAGCTGGAGAGGGTGTCCTGCCCCCAGGGCTCGGGCTTGCGCACGTAGGGCACGTGGCGCAGCTGGGCCGTCTTTCCCACCAGGGCGCGTGCGGCCGTCCCGAGCCCGGGGGCGATCGCGCCGCCCACCACGTGACCGCGTGCGTCCACCACGGTGAGGGTGGTGGCCGTTCCGCAGTCCACGGCGATCCCGGGCACCAGGCCGCGATCCAGCAGCGCGATCGCGTTGGCGATCCGGTCGGCGCCCATGGAGCGCGCCGGGTGATAGTCCACCGTCAGGCCGGAGCTGTCGGCATCCAGCACCCGCAGCTCACGATCTCCCCAAGCCCCTCTCAGCGCCTCGGTCGCTTCGGGCACGACCGAGACGATGCTGGCGCCCCATCCCTCGGCCAAAAGCGGCGGGATCGCCTTGAGCGACGCCGTGGAGATCGCCTCGATCGCGATCGGATCGGCACCGTCAAACCAGCCGAACCGGGCGTTGGTGTTGCCGATGCTGACGACGAGCATGCGGGGGTTCTTGAAATCATGTTTAAAGTTTGGTATTGTGATCATTCCTGTACCGGCGTTGAAACAACGCTTTCACCTACATCCCGACAATCCTGGAGGAACCAACCGTGCCGAAAGTCTGCGCCGTCTGCGAGAAGGGCCCTTCGACGGGTTTTAACGTCAGCCACTCGAACCGGCATACCAAGCGTCGTTGGCTCCCGAACCTTCAGAGCGTTCGTGCGAATGTCAACGGCACTGTCCGTAAGCTTCGCGTTTGCACGTCCTGCTTGAAGGCTGGCAAGGTTCACCGCGCCGTCTAAAAGGTTCTGGCGTCACTTTACACGGCAAAGGCCGGGTGGGTCAAAACCTACCCGGCCTTTGCCATGGGTTGCGCTAGGCGAGATTGCCTAGCACCGCGTGCGCGGATCCCCCGACTTCGCTCGCTCGTTCTTGGGCTATGCTGGGGCCGGCGCGTCTCGAGGGGCGGTTGCAGGCCCCTGCGGACGGGTACAAGGGAGGGCGCGAGGATCCACCATTGATTCGCCGTCTTCAGCCATTCATCGTCGCAGCGGCCATCGCCCTCGCCTTTTCGGGGGCGCTCGTGGCCGGCATGCTGGATGCCCCCGAGCGCGCGTCGCTGGTGGGGCGCCTGCGCCTGCGCGGCCCCCTGAACCCGCCTTCCGACGTGGCGATCGTCGCCATCGACGAGGCCTCGCTCGTGCGCTACGGCCAGATGCCCTGGGACCGGCGGCGCTTCGCGGCCCTCCTGGATCGCCTGCGCGCGGACGGGGCCAAGGCGGTGGGCATCGACGTGGCCTTCAACGAGGCGGCCCGCGAGCCGGCCGAGGACGTGGCCCTGGCCGCGGCGATCGCGCGGATGGGGCGGGTGGTGCTGCCGGCCTACAGCCTGGCGGGAGGAGACGAGGGGCGCACCGTCCTCTTCGAGCCCCTGCCCGCCCTCCAGGCGTCGGCGGCGGCCCTGGGGCTCGCCCAGTTCACCACCGCCGACGAGATCCACGAGCTTGCGCCCATGCGGCGCGAGGGCGACATCCTGCTTCCGACCTTCGGCCTCGCCGTGGCCCGGGTGGCCGGCCTGAAGGTCTCCGCGAACACGCAGGGCTACCTCAACCCCATGGGCCCGGCGGGCCACTTCCCGCGCACCAGCTTCCACGAGGCCCTCGCTGCCCCTACGGGCGCGTTCCGGGGCAAGATCGTCCTGGTGGGGGCCACGGCCCAGGGCCTGCCGGACACGGGCTTCTCGGGCCCGTTCATGCAGCGGGGCCGCATCAGCGGGATCGAGCTTCACGCCACCGCGCTCGCCAACCTCAGCGTCACGGGCCCCCTGCGCCAGCCGCCCGTCCCCTTGACCCTGCTTGGCCTCCTGGCGCTCGGTCTCGGCCCGGGGGCCTACCTGGCCTCGGATCGACCGGGACTGCCGGGTCGCCGGGCCCTGGTCCTGGTCGCGATCCTGCTCGTCCTCGGGATCGTCGCGCAGGGGGCCATCCTGGGCGGCTGGTGGCTGGATCTGGTGCCGGCCGTCGGGGTCGCGGGTACCTGCTTCGTGGCCGGGCTCGCCGCGCAGCAGGCGCGCCTGCTGCGCGATCGCAACCGGATGCTGGAGTGGTATGCGGCGGACCTGGCCCGCGAGGCCCGGCGCGAGCGCGAGCGGATCGACGGGGAGCTGCACGACGAGACCCAGCAGCTCTTGATCGCCCTGACGCGGGACCTGCGCCGGGTCCGCAAGCTCCAGGCGAGCGATCCCGCCGCTGCCGGCGAGCGCCTCGACGGGGCCGAGAACCTGGCTCGGCGCATCCTCGACGAGGTCATGCGGGTTCGAAGGGCCCTGGTCCCTCACACCCTGGGCCGATCGGGCCTGCGCGTGGCCGTCGAGGAGATGGCCGCCGACTACGCTGCGCGCAGCGAGGGGCTCGCGGTGGAGGTCGAGGTCGAGGCCTGGCGGCCTCTCGACCCGGGGCGCGAGGCCGAGCTGTACTGGCTGCTCAAGGAGGCCCTCAACAACGCGCTCAAGCACGCCTCGGCGCGGAACATCCGCTTGATACTGCGCGTCGAGGGGAATGATGCCATCGTGGCCGTCGCGGACGACGGCAAGGGCTTCACGGTGCCCGATCTGGCGCGCGTGCCGGAGGGCCCCGAGCACAGCGGCCTGCACCGCATGTGGGTGAGGGTCCAGGCGATGCGAGGCCGCCTGCTGATGGCCTCGGCGCCCGGCGAGGGGACGCGGATCGAGATGCGGTTTGGCCGAGACGGAGGTGCGGGATGAGGGTATGGCGCGTGCTGGTGGCCGACGATCACCCGATCGTGCGGCGAGGCACCTGCGAGTTGCTCGCCGAGGCCGAGGACGTCGAGGTGGTGGGCGAGGCCGCCAACGGCCTGGAGGCGATCGCCCAGGTGGATCGCCTGGATCCCGACGTGCTCGTCATGGACCTGAGCATGCCCGTCATGGACGGGGTGGAGGCGACCCGCCGCCTGAGGGGCGGCCATCCGGGGCTCGGCATCGTCATCCTCTCGGCTCACGGCGAGGAGGACGTCGTGCTGCGGGCCCTCCAGGCGGGGGCCAACGGCTACCTGCTCAAGACCGCCGACGAGGAGCAGCTCCACGAAGCGGTGCGGCTGGTGGCTACAGGCAAGCCGGCCCTCTTGCAGCCCGAGGTCACCCGGGCGGTGATGGGCTCGGTTCGCGCCGAGCAGGGGCCCCCGGTCGAGAGGCTCTCGGATCGCGAGCGCGAGATCGTCAAGGAGGTCGCCAGGGACCTGGGCAACAAGCAGATCGCCACGCGGCTCGGCATCAGCGAGCGCACCGTGCAGCAGCACCTGAGCAACATCTTCGCCAAGCTGGGGGTGGCCTCGCGCACCGGGGCCGTGCTGAGGGCCCTCCAGGAGGGGTGGCTCACCTTGGAGGACACGCAGCCATGAGGATCGGATCCCTGCTCACCCTGATGATTGCCGGCTGGCTTGCGCTCGGGCAGGCGGCGCTCGCCGCTGGCCTCGCGCACCTCGTCGAGATCAAGGGAGAGGTCCAGGTCCTGAGCCCGGGGAGCGCCGATTGGCGTCCCGGTCGCGAGGACGAGGAGCTCTCGGCGGGTGATTCGGTCAGGACCGCTGCCAGTTCCGAGGCCACCGTCGTTCGCAACGACGGCACCACGGTCTCCCTGCTGCCCTTCGCCCAGCTGGTCATCGAGGACGAGCAGGGCTTCATGGTCCGGGCGGGCCGCGTCTGGAGCCACTTCACCAAGGCCCTGGGCGCCCCGTTCTTCATCCGGACCCCCGATGCGACCGCCCTCATCCGAGGCACGACCCTCGGGGTCGGCTACGAGGAGGAGCGATCGCGCGTGACGGTCTACGAGGGGCTGGTCGAGGTGCGCGATCGCGAGGAGCGGAGCCAGGACGTGGCCGGAGGCTTCAGGGTCGAGGTGGACCGCCTGGGCCGCCTCCAGCGCCTTGAGCGGGCCGAGGGGCGCGAGCTGGACGAGGGCAGGGCCTTCCGCCTGCGCCGGGGCCTGGAGCGCCTGGATCCCCGCGGCGCGGATCCTGCGGGCCCCCGGCCGAGAGGAGCGGAGGGTCGCGGGCGCGAGCGGCTGCTCAACGGCCCCATGCGCGAGCAGCAGCGCGGCGGGCGGCTGGAGCGCCAGGAGCTGCGGCAGCAGCGGATGGACAAGGTCGATCGACGCCTGGAGCAGACCGTCCAGCGGATCCGCCAGGACCGGACGGATCGCCAGGAGCAGCAGGACCGCCAGGATCAGCGCAACGAGAGGCAGCTAGACAAGCAGCGGAGGCTGCAGCCGTGACGCGGCGAGCGATCGCCGCCCTCGCTTTCGCGCTGGCCCTCGCCTCGCCGGCGGGGGCCTGGGAACTCGGCAGCCCTTACGGCCGGATCGGCTGGGACCTGGCCGTCGATGACCACGTCTCGGGGCAGCAAGCGCCGGATCCGCTGCGGTTCGCCCGGGGCAACGCCGACGCGAGCGGCGCGCTCAGTCTCGGCGCCGGGCAAGAGATCGCCCTCGACGACGATCGCATCCTCACGCTGTCGGGAGGGCTCAGGGGCTCGCGCTACGCCCTGTACCCCGAGTTCTCCCGGGCTTGGGGCAGCCTGTCGCTCGAGCTCGCCACCTACGACCTGCTGTGGGGCTGGGACGCCTTCTGGGGAGTGAACGCGGGCGGGGATTTCGCGAACGGTCGCACCGGTGGCCTGAGCCTCGGCCTGGAGCGCTCCTTGTGGGGGGGCGTCACGGGCGCGCTGGCGGCTGGCGCCTACCGGTACCTTGGGACCGAGCAGAGCGAGCATGCTGGCGGGTGGGGGGAACTTTCCCTGCGACGCCGCTTCGGGTCGCTGGGTCTCACCGTGGCCTGCAGCCTGCTGCGCCGGGGCTATCAGGCGGGAGGCGCCGACGCCAGCCAGGCGCTCTCGGCGTTCGTCACCTGGCAGCTCTACCCGGGCCTCTACCTCAAGGCGAGCGCCGAGCGCAACTGGAACCAGTCCGACCTGACGGGGGCGACCTACGCGGGGGGGTTGCTCAACATGGGGAGCGTTTACTACGCGTTCTGAATCAGCCCGCGATCGCGCGCATGCGCGCCAGATAGGCCTCGCCCCGGGGGGTGAGCCGGTAGGGGCTGTTCATCCCGCAGCAGCCGCGCTCGAAGGCTTCCCCGACCGCGCAGGCGCCGCCTGACGAGCTGCAGCCGCCACTGCCGCAGCCGCCCCCGGAGCCGCAGCCGCCCTGGCTCGTCTCCTTGAAGTTGCCCTGGGAGTCCATGTGGTGGCAGGCCTCGAGCTGCTGCTCGTGCAGGAAGCCTGCGTCCTCGAGCTGGATCAGGAGGTTGGCGGCCATGTCCGATGAGAGGGCGAAACGGCGCTTGATCTCGGTCACCGGGGCACCCTGGTGGGCGTGGATGTAGGCGAGCACGTCGCGGAGCACAAGGAACCTCCCGTCGCTAGGCCTTGGCGCCCAGCTCGGCGCTGGCGAACAGGAACATGGTCAGCTCCTGCTGGACGCTGGGGTCGATGGCCAGGAACTCGACGCCGATCTCGAACACGCCGTTCCCGGCCGGGGCGAGGCGCCGCACCGCCCCGGTGACGGTGATGAAGATGGAAGGGTCCAGCACCAGCTGGAAGTCGATCTCTAGCCCGATGGGGGGCTGGCAGCCGGTGGCGGCGAAGCGCATGCCGCCCCCGCTGATGTCCAGGGTGCGCCCCAGCCGGTAGAAGTCCCCGGGCAGCTTGTAGCGGACCGGGATCTCGACCTGCTTGCGGAAGTGGCGCCGGCGCTGCTCGATCGAAACGTCCGAGCCCAGCGAGAGCGTGACGCTGTCGTCGGCGATCACGGCCACGGAGGCGGTGCGGACGATGCGCGCCCCGCCCTCCCCGTCGTAGTGGACCTTGAAGTTCTGGCGGGACTTGAAGGCCGTGCCGGGCGGCACGAGGAGCGAGATCTGCTTGGGGGGGGTGACCCCGCCCACCTCGAGCTCGATTGGATCGTCGCCCAGCTGGATCCTGAGCCTCTGGCCCGGGGTGGGCAGGGGCGCGAGCAGGCTATGGGCCATGCTCAGCAGCTCCTTGGTCTCGATCGGCTTGAGGAGGGCCCCCTGGGCGCCGTAGGCGGGCGAGTAACGCTTGTGGCGCTCGTCGGTGGAGAGCAGGAGCACCGGCAGGTGCTGGGTCGCCTCGTTGCCGCGCAGGATCTGGCACAGCTCGAGGCCGCTCTTCCCGGGCAGGCCCACGTCGGCGATCATCAGATCCGGGGGCTGCCTGGTGCAGAGCGTGAGGGCTTCCATGCCGTCGCTGGCCAGGAGCAGGTCGTATCCGGCCTGTTGAAGGGTCATGGTGAGGTTGCGTTGCATGAGCCGAGAGCTGTCGGCCACCAGAATTGTCGGCATGATGTTTGCATACCCAGCTCTGAGCCGATCTTGTCCGCCATGGGCCCCGGCTTGCGTGAAGACACGCTCATAAAAACAGCATGTCGGGCGCGTGACGCATCCCACCGACGCAATCGGGCGATCTCAGGGATGATGGGGGCGTCGTCGCGACGTTTGAGAGCATCAAGCAAAACCAGGCATGTTACGACCTTTGGCCGCCGTGGGCGGCTTGAGGAACAGTCCTGTCAGACGCTCTAGAGGAGGTCGGCTCACCATGGTGACCCACGGCGGTCGTTGTCCCTTCTGCGAGAACCGAACCACTCCCGGGGTCGGAGCCCGAGCGGGCTTCTGGATCTGCATGCCATGCAAGACCGTGTTCGACAACTACGGCCAGGTCTACCAGAGCGCGGTCGAGCGCGCCATGGCCGAGCCCGGCTCCGCCCAGAGGCGGCTGGGGGGCCAGGAGCCCCGGTTCCAGGTGGTGCCCAGGATGCGCGCTCGCAAGAACGGCTGATGGGCCCTTTTGCCGCCGGGTGAGAGATCTCACTTGTGCGCCCCGGGATGCAACGGTATTATTATCCGGACCTTGCGATGAGATTACCTGCATGGATTCTCGTCTTTTCTATCGTCTGGAGGTATCAAGCTTTGCAGAAGCGTCTCTACGCCCTCGCCCTCAGCCTTTCGGTGCTGGCGATCGCCACCCCCGCCCACGCCCAGCTTCGCCGCTCGACCGGCGCCCCGCAGCCGGCCGCCGAGGCCTCCTCGGCGGCGACCGCCCGTCCCAAGAGCGACGTCCGCGTCTTCATCGGCCCTGCCTTCAGCTCGAGCGGCCAGGTGAGGTCGATGACGAAGCGCTCGCAGGTGACCGAGAGCAAGGTCGAGGCCGCCAACACTCCCAACGAGAAGCGCACGACGACCGTCACGAACAGCGACTCCGACACGTCGTTCGGCGGCGGCCTGGGGGTCATGTACGGCGTTGACGGCAACTGGTGGGCCACCGATCGCTTCGGCCTCGGCGCCGGCCTGTTCGGGGCCTACCTGGGAGCGGGCCAGTCGTACAACGTCCTGAACCTGGACGGCAAGAAGATCGAGGACTTCCGCGAGAAGAACGAGGCCAACGAGACCAGGGCCGCCAACGGGGCCTACACCGTCTCGATCCCCAGCTTTGCCGGTTCTCCGAACTACTCGGTCAGCGTGACCCCTGACGGCGGGCTCGCCCAGGGCACGGCCGATTCGCGCACGGTCTCCACCACCTACACCGGCTTCACGACCCCCACGGGGGCCGGCGTGGGCTTCACGCTCAGGGCCGGGGATCAGACCGTGGGCGGCGTCAAGACCACCTATGATTCGAAGGGTGGCGCCAACTTCGCCTTGAATCGCGGCGTGATGGTGCACGACGTGTCGCTGCACGGCGACTTCATGGCGGTGGATGCGCCCGCGGGCAGCGTTTCCTTCTTCGCCGGCCTCACCATGCCGATGACCAGGCAGTGGAGCAGCCTCACCGCCAAGACGGTGGGCGAAAACGGTCAAGGCGACGAGGCGAGCATCAACACGATCACCGAGCAGGGCTCGGACAAGGGGCACACCAGGTCCACCTTCAAGTACAAGGAGACGTCGTCGCTCGAGGCCTCCGCGCTCGCCGTCGGGCCCATCGTCGGCGTCAAGGCTTCGGGCACCATGGGCAACCTCACCCTCTTCTCGCAGGTCGGCTGGGCACCGATGATGTTCGGGGCCTCGACCACGACCTCCGCGACCAGCATGGACAACACCGTCACGACGGAGCGGAAGAACGACAGCGGCACCACCCAGATCGCCGCCGAGGGAACGTCCACCCATTCGGCCAAGTCCTCCTCCAGCACCCAGACGTTCGGCACCGTCGCCGGTTTCAACGCCGCGTACGGCTCGGTCGGGGTCGGCATGCCCGTGGGCCCCGTGGCCCTCTCGCTCGAGGGGACCGCGCGCAGCTATCCGATCATCAACGACACGATCTACGGCGCCAAGCTCGGCGCCGGCTTCAACTTCTAAGTCGCGTCCAGCCAACGGCAAAGCCCCCGGGAGAACAAATCTCCCGGGGGCTTTGCCGTGCACGCCTACTGCGTGGGCATGGGCTTGCCGCCACCGCCCCAGACCTTGGGTTCGGTCGCGACCATGTCCTTGAGGCCCTTGGCCAGGGCGTCGGTGTTCTTGACGGCGTTGCCCGAGCGGTTGTCGATGATGCTCGCCTGTGCCTTGGCCGCCGCCTTCTCGAGGTCGGCGAGCTTGGGCTGCATGTCGGCGGGAGCCTTGTCGCGGGCCTGGCCGATGAGGTCCCGGCTCGCCTCGACGGCGCGCGCAGCGCCGTCGAGGTCCTTGCGCGAGAGCAGCACGCGGGCGTCCTCGACCTTCTTCGAGGCCTGCTCGATGAGCTCGGGGCCGGTCTTCGCTGCGGGGACCACGGCGGTCGTCGCGCGCTTTTCCGCCCCGCCGCCGCCGCCCTGCGGCGCACTCTGTCGCTGGCATCCGAGGAGCGCCACCGAGAGCGCCAGGGCGATGCCGATCAAGCCTTTCATCGCGCGAACCCCTTTCGTATCGTCCCGAGCCGCTCGCTCCGAGCCAGCGCGTTACTTGGTCATGGGCTTGCCGCCGCCGCCCATGACCTGGGATTCGGTCGCGACCATGTCCTTGAGGCCCTTGGTCAGGGCGCTCACCTCGCCGACGGCGGCGGGCGAATGGCTGGCGATACTCGCCTGGGCCTTGGCCGCCGACTTGTCGAGCTCGGAGAGCTTGCCTTGCAAGTCGGCGGGGGCCTTAGCGTGGGCCTTGCCGATCAGGTCGCGGGTCTGCTGGACGTCGCGTTCGGCGCCCTTGAAGTCCTTGCGGGAGAGAAGGACGCTGGCGTCGCCCGACTTCTTGGCGGCCTGCTCGATGAAGGTGGGGGCGGTCTTGGCCGTGGTGGTCGTGGTGGTGGTGGTGGTCTTCTTCTCCACCCCGCCGCCGCCGCCCTGCGGCGCGCTCTGCTTTTGACATCCGATGAGCGCCACCGTGAGCGCCAGGGCGATGCCGATCAAGCCTTTCATGCGCGAACCCCTTTCGTATCGTCCCGGGCCACGCCCGGATCTCGCGTGCCCTCGAGGGT
>DATNQI010000078.1 GCA_036704125.1 Pantanalinema sp.
TCTCGCATCGAGCGCTACGCGATCGTGACGTCCTTGCTGAGGTAGACGTCCTGGATGGCGTTGAGGATCTGAACGCCCTCGATCATGGGGCGCTGGAAGGCCTTGCGGCCCGAGATGAGGCCCATGCCGCCGGCGCGCTTGTTGATGACGGCGGTGCGGACGGCCTCGGCCAGGTCGCTCTCGCCCGACGAGGCGCCGCCCGAGTTGATGAGGCCCGCGCGGCCCATGTAGCAGTTGGCCACCTGGTAGCGGGTCATGTCGATGGGATGGGCGCTCGACAGGTCCGTGAAGACGCGCTTGTCGATCTTGCCGAAGTTGAGCGCCTGGAAGCCCGACTCGAAGACCTCGGGCAGCTTCTGCTTGATGATGTCGGCCTTGATGGTGACGCCCAGGTGGTTGGCCTGCGCCGTGAGGTCCATGGCCGTGTGGAAGTCGGTGCCGTCCTTCTTGAAGCCGGAGCTGCGGGTGTAGCACCAGAGGATGGTGGCCATGCCGAGCTCGTGGGCCATGTCGAAGGCCTTGGCGACCTCGACGATCTGGCGGCGGGACTCGGGCGAGCCGAAGTAGATGGTCGCGCCCACGGCCGCGGCCCCCATCTCGTAAGCGTCGCGGATGTTGCCGAACATGACCTGGTCGTAGGCGTTGGGGTAGCTCAGGAACTCGTTGTGGTTGATCTTGACCACGAACGGGATCTTGTGGGCGTACTTGCGGGCGACCGAGGCGAGAACGCCGTAGGTCGAGGCGACCGCGTTGCAGCCCCCCTCGATGGCGAGCTTCACGATGTTCTCGGGGTCGAAGTAGATGGGGTTGGCCGCGAACGAGGCGCCGGCGCTGTGTTCGATGCCCTGATCGACCGGCAGGATCGAGACGTAGCCGGTCCCGCCCAGACGCCCGGTGTTGAAGATGCGCTGGAGGTTGTTGAGCACGGGCAGCGGCCGATCCGAGGGGATGAAGATCCGGTCCACGAAGTCGGGGCCGGGCAGGTGCAGCAGCTCCTTGGGGAGGTGGGTGCTCTTGTGCTCAAGCAGGCTCTTGGCGTCTTTGCCGAGCAGTTCTTCGATGCGGTTGGCGGTCAGGGTTTCGTTCAAGGGAGAGCCTCTTTCTCAAAGATGACGGGGCGTTATCGCAAAGCGACTTCCTCCGGCCATGATAGCGGATTTCCTCGCTTGCCGCATCCGGTTGGGCACGCGTCTTGCTATACTGCCGCGCGAGGGTGAGGTGACGAGGCGGAGGGTCGTGTCATGGCCATTTCTCGGGAAACGCGCATCGAGCGTGATTCGTTGGGGGCGATCGCCGTGCCGAAGGAGGCTTACTGGGGCGTCCAGACCCAGCGGGCGCTCGAGAACTACCCGATCAGCGGGCTGCGCACGGACCCGGCCCTGATCGACGCCCTGGCGGTCATCAAGCAGGCGGCATCCCGCGTGTTCGGCTCGCTCGGCATGCTCTCGCCCGAGAAGTCGGACGCCATCGATCGGGCCGCGCAGGAGGTGCGCGACGGCGCATGGGACGACCAGATCGTGGTGGACGCCTTCCAGGCGGGGGCGGGCACCTCCCTTCACATGAACGTGAACGAGGTGATCGCCAACCGCGCCAACCTCCTGATGGGCGAGGTGCTCGGCTCCTACGCGGCGATTCACCCCAACGACCACGTCAACAAGGGACAGTCCACCAACGACGTGATCCCGAGCGCCATGCGCCTCGCGGCCCTGGAGCTCACCGAGGTCCTGGACGCCGCGCTCGAGGAGCTCCAGAGCGTCCTGTGCGGCAAGGCCGTCCAGTTCGACCGGGTCGTCAAGTCGGGCCGCACCCACCTCCAGGACGCGGTGCCCATCCGCCTGGGCCAGGAGTTCGACGCCTACGCGAGCGCCGTGGCGCGCGCGCGCAAGAACCTCTGGGCGGCGGCCGAGGACCTGAAGGTGCTCGGCCTCGGGGGAAGCGCGGTGGGGACGGGCCTCAACACGCCGAGCGCGTATCGCCGGAAGGTGATCGCGGAGCTTCGGATCCTGACGGGCCACGAGGACCTGAGCGCGGCCGACGACTACTTCGAGGCCATGCAGAGCATGGCGGTCTTCACCGCCCTCTCGGGGGCGCTGCGCAACCTGGCCATCGAGCTCGGGCGCATCGCCAACGACCTGCGCCTGATGAGCTCCGGGCCCCGTACCGGCCTGCACGAGCTGGTCCTGCCCTCGGTGCAGCCGGGCTCGTCGATCATGCCGGGCAAGATCAATCCCTCGGTGCCCGAGATGCTCAACCAGGTCTGCTTCCAGGTCATCGGCTGCGACGCCACCATCGCGGCAGCGGCCCAGGCGGGCCAGCTCGAGCTCAACGTCATGATGCCCGTCATCGCCCACAACCTGCTCCTGGCTCAGCGAATCCTGGCCAACGCGGTGGACGTCTTCACCGACCGCTGCGTGGAGGGGATCGAGGCCGACGTGGAGCGCTGCAAGGCCTACTCGGAGGCCTCGGTGGGCCTGGCGACGGTCCTCAACCCCGTGATCGGCTACGCGGCCGCCGCCGAGGTGGTCAAGGAGGCGGTGGCGAAGGGGGAGTCGATTCCTGCGCTGGTCAAGGCCAAGGGCCTGCTCGCCGAGGATCGCGTGGGGCGGGTCTTCTCGACGCCCGCCCTGACCGAACCCTACACCCTGTGAGCAGCGCTCAGATCAAGTCCTGGGAGCGCATGATGCTGATGAGCTTGCTCGCGTACTTGGGGTCCGTGGCGTAGCTCCCCTGCAGGGCGCGAGCGAAGGCGACGGGGTTCGACTTGGCCGCGACCGCGCGGGAATGGCTGCCGTTGTGGATGACCTTGGCGTAGGCCTCGAACGCCTCCTCGAAGCTGCCGAACTTGGCGAAGCCGTCGCGCATCCGGCGCCACTGGCCCCTGAGGTGCTCCTTGGTCGAGGTGGAGATACTACCGAGCGAGCCTTCGCCCTTGATCCCGAAGACGTTGTACTTGCCGATGGCCGAACGGCCCCAGTTGGACTCGAGGGCGGCCTGGGCCAGGATGGTCGCGGCGGGAATGCCGTACCGCTGCTGGATCTTGAGCGCGGCCGGCAGCATTTCCTTCAGGAAGGCGTTGGTGGGCTGGGGCGTCGCCTCGAGGCTGGGGGCCGGCGCTGCGGGCTGGGGGCTGCTCAGAGCCAGGCGATCTCCGCGCATCTTGCCGGCAGGGGCATCCGAACCCGACGACGGGTGGCGCGAGGAGAGCTTCCCGGGCTTCGAGCCCGAAAGGACGGCATGGTCTCCCGGGAGCTTCAGATCGTCGCCGGCCCGGATCTTCTGGGGATCGCGGATGCCGTTGAGGCGCGCGAGCGACTTGACCGTCGTGCCGAAGCGCTTGGCAATCGAGTCGAGATTGTCGCCTGTGCGGATGGTGTACGACATGGTCCTGGCCTCTGCGCTTCATCATCAGACTGTTAACTCTCATTTCATCGGTGGGATCCGCCGCAAAGGTTCTGAAGAATAGGTTAAGTTTTCCTGGACGAAGGCGAAACCCGGGCGATTGGCCGGGGCTCAGAGCAGGCCCTGGCTGCGCATGATGCTGATGAGCTTGTTCGCGTACTTGGGGTCGGTGGCGTAGCTGCCTTGCAGGGCCTTGGCGTAGCGAACGGGGTCGGACTTGGCGGCCACGGCGCGCGGATGGTTGCCGTTGTGGATGAGCTTGGCGTAAGCCGCGAACGCCTCCTCGAAGCTGCCGAACTTGGCGAACGCGGCGTAGGTCCTGAGCGCCTTGCCGTTGACGTACTCCCTGGTGAGCACCTTGATGCTCCCCTTCGAGCCCTCGCCCTTGATCCCGAAGACGTTGTACGTGCCGATGGCGGCGCGGCCCCAGTCGGACTCGAGGGCGGCCTGCGCCAAGATCACCGAGGCCGGCAGGCCGGTCTCTCGTTGAATGCTCAGCGCGGCGCCATGCATCTCCTGCATGAACCGATGGCGCGGCCTGGGTGGCGTCTGGCTACTGAGCCGCAGTTGATCGCGAGAGAGGCGAGGATGCTTTGCCTGCCCTGGCTCGGGTGGTACCGGGGCGCTTGCTTTGCGAGGTGAGGGAAGCGCTATCCCTTGCTCGCCTTTGCGGATGGCGTTCGACATGGCATGCACCTCCTGGTCGGCAGCTTTTTGATATGATAATTATCCATAGAAATTATGTCAATACACCGACCGACAGGCCCCATTCGGCTTCGAGGTGAGGCAGGCTGGGTACAATACAGCAGGCAGTTTGCCCGCATCCGCGCGATCCGAAGGAGAATGCAACAATGGCCGAGGCGATCCTCGTTACGTTCACGTGCCGGTCATGCGGCCACCAGTTCCAGCACCAGTCGCCTGACTTCACCCTCAAGCTGAAGGACATCCAGTGTCCCGAATGCTTCTGGTCCCCCAGCGAAATTCGCTAGCACCCAACGAGAAGGGGGCCCCGCCGTCGGCGGGGCCCCCTTCTCGTTGGGTGCTAGA
>DATNQI010000079.1 GCA_036704125.1 Pantanalinema sp.
ATGGCCGGGATCAACATCGGTCGCAACTTGAACAACAGCCCGGACATCCGCACCGGCGCGCAGGGCGGTGCCCAGAGCGCGCCCCGCGTCACGGGCCCCACCGCCCCCAACCTGGAACAGGCCGCGAAAGAGCGCCCCTCGGGCCCCCAGTACTTCGGCTACCACAACGACGCCTCGATCGCCGCCCGCCTCGCCCAGCAGGGCATCGCCCCCAACCCCGTCAACCTGCGCCTCGCTCAGCAGATGCTGCGCTACGGCATCCCGCTCGGAGCCGACGCCCTCAACCAGTTCCGCCAGATGTGGCAGAGCATGGGCAGCGCCTCGCTGGTCGAGCTGGAGGCGCTTCTGGCCCTCTTCACCCAGGGCATCGAGGCCGCCCCCCAGAACGTCGCCGCCATGACCCAGCTGCTCAACGGCGGCCCCATGAGCCACCTGCTCGCCCAGCTCACCATGGCCCTCAAGAACCAGACCACCCTCGGCCCCCAGCTCCAGGAGATCAAGGCCCAGCTCAACGCCTTCTGGAAGCTCGGCACCAGCCCCGACCAGCTCGGAGCCGATCTCGCTCAGTTCCAGCAGCTCAAGCAGCAGCTCTCCCGGATGCTCGCGGGCCTCGACCCGACCAAGGTCCCCGGCGAGCTCATCGGTGAGCTCTCGCAGCTCAAGGACTTGCTCCACGCCCAGCAGATGCTGCTCAAGAACCCCCAGAACTCGGTCTACGTGCCCTTCTACCAGTGGCGCGACCAGCAGCCCATGCCGGGCGAGCTGCTGGTCGAGACCGAGGACAACCCCAGCTTCCAGGCGGCGGGCTTCGCCCAGGTCACCCTCGCGGTCGAGACCCGCAACATGGGCCGCATGACCGTCAGTTTCACCACCGTCCGCGGCCACCTGACGGTCAAGCTCGAGGTCCAGGACATCGCGACCAAGCAGTTCCTCGAGCGGGGGCTGCCCGACCTGCGCCACCGACTCACCTTCCGCACGCCCTACCAGGTCGCCACCATCATGTGCGTGCCCACGGGCCAGGAGCGCGCGACCAGCGTCCTCTTGCCCAAGCGACGCGACCTGCGCAAGCTCGGCCGCGCGATCGGGGTGATCTAGAATGGCCGACCAGGAGCGCAAGCGACTCACCAGGCTCCCCGCAAGGACCGGCCAGGCCCCCGACCAGGCGCCGGTGACCGGCAGCCCGAAGCCCACCCACCCCGCCGTCGCGGACATCCTTCAGGGGCTCGCCGTCCAGCAGGCCGTACCCACCGAGCTGATGCCCGCCATCTCGGAGATGCTGACCTACATCTACCAGATGGACGACGTGGCCGAGAAGCGCAAGCAGATCCAGAGGAGGTAGCCCATGCTCAGAGGAATCTACTCGGCCGCCACGGGCATGATGTTCCAGATGCAGCAGGTCAACACCATCGCCAACAACCTCGCCAACGTCGAGACCAACGGCTACAAGCGCAAGGAGCTGATGGGCTCCTCGTTCGGCGATCTGCTGGTCCAGTTCACCGACCAGGCCCCGGGCACCGAGAACGTCATCGGCACCGGGGTCAAGACCGACGGCATCTCCCGCTACGAGACCCCGGGCAACCTGGTCCAGACGAGCAACCGCTTCAACGTGGCGATCGCAAGCACCGGCTACTTCCTCACCCGGGGCGCCGACGGCGTCGAGAAGGTCACCCGCGACGGCGACTTCCAGCCCGACACCAACGGCCGCCTCGCCACCCGCTCGGGCGACCTGGTGCTCGGCACCGACCGCCGACCGATCTTGCTCACCGGCGACCTCCACAACATGCAGATCGCCGAGGACGGCCGGATCACGGTGGGCGATCAGCAACTGGGCACCCTCATGGTCGTCGAGCCGCCCAAGATCGCCCTCGAGACCCAGTTCCCCCTCGCCCCCCCGGGCCTGCCCCCTTCGACCAACGTCTCGATCAAGCAGGGCTTCCTCGAGCACTCCAACGTCAACGTCGTCACCGAGATGGTCTCGATGATGACCGCCAACCGGGCCTACGGCTTCGGCCAGAAGGTCATCAGCGCCCACGACCAGATCCTCCAGAAGGCCGCCAACGACCTCGGCCGCATCTCGTAAACAAGCGGAAAGGAGCCCGCCATGATCCACGGCATTTGGACCGCAGCGACCGGCATGCAGGCGCAGCAGATGCGAATCGACGTCATCGCCAACAACCTGTCGAACGTGAACACCACGTCCTACAAGCGCTCGGCCGTCGACTTCCAGGACCTCTTGTACCAGACCATCAACCAGCCCGGCACCGACAACGCGGGCGTCCAGATCGGCCTCGGCGTGCGGCCGGTGGCGGTGACCAAGATCTACGACCAGGGCAACCTCCAGGTCACCAACAACCCCCTCGACCTGGCCATCGACGGCGACGGCTTCTTCGCCGTGACCCAGATCAACGGGCAGGTGGCCTACACCCGCGACGGCTCCTTCAAGCTGGACGCCACCGGGCGCCTGGTGACCTCGACCGGCCAGCCCCTGGATCCCCCCATCACCATCGCCCCCGGGACCTCCAACCTCTACATCCGCAAGGACGGCGCGGTCTTCGGCACCCCGCCCAACGCCACCGAGCAGCAGATCATCGGCCAGATCCAGCTGACCCAGTTCACCAACCCGGCGGGACTCCAGGCCATCGGCAACAACCTCGCGGTCGAGACCTCGGCCTCGGGACCGGCCCGGCAAGGGCAGCCGGCCATTGAAGGTTACGGCGGTTTGCGTCAAGGTGCTCTTGAGGCCTCGAACGTCGAGCTGGTGCGCGAGATGGTCATGATGATCGCGACCCAGAAGGCTTACGACACGTCCTCGAAGGCCATCACCGTCTCCGACAAGATGATGGAGACCGCCAACCAGCTCCAGCGCTAGCCCAAAGGGAGGAATCTTGGCCCGTTTCGTCGCTATCCTGTCCCGCGTCGCGGCGCTCTGCGCCGTCTGGGGGTGCCTGCTGCCCTCGGCGGCCTGGGCCGCGCCCGTCCGCGAGGCGGACCTGCTCGGCTTCATCGGCGAGCAGGTCGCCCTGCGCCAGCAAGCCGATCCCAAGCGGGTCGAGGTCCACTGGAACGGCCCGAGCCTCGCCTCGCTTATGGGCAGCAGGCCCCTGCCCGAAGGCACCGCGCGCTTCGCGATCGTCGGCACGCCGCGCCTGCTGGGCCGAACGGCCGTACCGATTTCGATCGAGATCGACGGCAAGAAGCTCAAGACCGTGTACCCGCGCGTCGAGATCAAGGTATGGCAGGACGTGTGGGTCTCGACCGAGACCCTGCACCGGGGCCGCCTCTTCGCACCGTCCCTGGGCCGCGCCGAGCGCCGCAGCCTCGAGACGGTGATGGGCGCGCCCGCAACCTCGCTCTCCACCCTCGAGGGGGCCGTGGTCAAGCGCGAGGTGCCCGCCGGGGCGGTGCTGGTCAACGAGATGTTCGACCTGCCCGCCCTGGTCAAGACCGGCAAGGAGGTCACGGTGAAGCTGGTCAGCGGCGAGCTGGTCATCGTGACGCGCGCGCAGGCGGTGGCCGACGGGACCATGGGCCAGCTGGTCCGGGTGTTCAACCCCGACTCCCGCAAGGACTACGTGGCGCGGGTGACAGGAATCGACCAGGTCGAGGTTCGCCTCGAGGAAGCCCCCTAGGGCAAGGAAAAGGGTTCGACATGCGACGGATGGTTTTAGCCCTGACGGCTGCCCTGCTGCTTGCGCCCGGCGCGCTCGCGCCGGCCATGGCCGACAGCCTCTACACCGAGGACTCGGGCGGCTTCCTCACCGATCGCCTGGGCGATCGCCGCTCCACCCTGGGTCCCGGAGCGCTGGTGACGGTGCTCGTCACCGAGAACATGGTCGCAAGCTCGGGGGCGACCACCAAGGCCTCCAAGCAGGCCCGGACCCAGGCCAGCTGGGACTTCGGCTCCTTGATCGGGGGCGCCGGAGGCAAGGGCACCTGGGACATGAACGGCAAGAACGACTTCCAGGGCGACGGCGTGACCAAGCGCGCCGACACCATCACCCTCCTGGTAGCGGCCACCATCCAGGAGATCCTGCCCGACGGCAGCCTGCGCCTGGCAGGTGAGAAGAAGCTCCGGGTCAACGACGAGGAGAGCACCGTCGTCATCTCGGGCATCGTGCGCCCCTACGACATCGACGGCGCCAACCAGATCCAGTCCACCAAGGTCGCCAACCTCAAGGTCGACTTCCGCGGGGCCGGCTCGGCCTCGTCCAAGGCGACCCCCGGCATCCTATCCCGCCTGTTCAACTGGCTGTTCTAAGCAGGAAGCCTCATGCGAAAGATCCTCGTCCTCATCCTCGCGATCGCCCTCCCCCTCGGCCTGTGCGCCCCAAGCGGCGCCCAGGCCCTCAGGGGCGGCACGCCCCTGCGCCTCAAGGACATCGCCAGCATCCAGGGGGCCACCGACAACCAGCTGCAGGGCATGGGGCTCGTGATCGGCCTCAATCAGTCCGGCGACACCGTCTCGACCGGCTTCACCGACCGGGTGCTCAAGAACTTCATCATGAACGCCGGGATCTACATCCCCCAGGAGCGGATCCGCGTCAAGAACGTGGCGGTCGTGGCGGTGCGGGCCAACCTGCCCCCCTTCGTGAAGCCCGGCCAGAAGATCGACGTGACGGTCGCCTCGATCGGCGACGCCAAGAGCCTCGCCGACGGCGTCCTGATCGGCGGCGAGCTGCGCGGGCCCGACGGCAAGGTCTACGCCACCGCCGAGGGCGCGCTCTCGACCGGCGGCTTCGGCGTCGAGGCCAACGGCAGCCAGGTCCGCAAGAACCAGACGCTGGTGGCCCGCATCCCGAACGGCGGCATCGTCCAGCGCGAGGTGCCCGTCACCATGCTGGACGCCAACGGCTTCATGTACGTCAATCTGGCGCAGCCCGACTTCGTGACCGCCTCGCGCGTCGCGAGCACCATCACCAAGTCCCAGCTCGGCATGGCCCAGGCGGTGGACGCCGGCACCGTCCGGGTCTACGTCAACACCTCGTACCGGGACAACCTGGTGGACCTCATCGCCCGCATCGAGCAGGTCGCGGTGCTGCCGGACGCGATCGCCAAGGTCGTGATCGACGAGCGCAGCGGCACGGTGATCCTGGGATCCGGCGTCCGGATCGGCGCCGTGGCGGTCTCGCACGGCAACCTGATCGTGCGGGTGGACACCAAGCAGACCGTCTCCCAGCCCAATGCCCTCTCGGGCGGCGGCACCGCCGTCACCACCGAGTCGACCGTCACCGCGGACGAGCAGAAGGCCAAGACCGTGGTCTTCGAGTCCGGAACGACCCTCGGCCAGCTGGTGCGGGCCCTCAACGCCCTGGGCACCACCCCGCGCGACATGATCTCCATCCTGCAGGCGGTCAAGGCCGCCGGCGCCCTCAACGCCCAGCTCGAGATCATCTAGGAGAAAGGCGTCATGGACATCAACGGCTTGCCGCAACCGCCTCGCCTGCCCTTCGCGCCGATCTCCGGAGTAGCTGGCGAGGGGAGGTTACCTTCGGCCTCCGGCGAGGTACAACAGAATGAAACGAGGGAAGCGGCGGAAAGCTTCGCGAGCTACCTCTATGCCCAGGTGTTCTCCCAGATGCGGCCCGAAGACTCCGGCGAGGAGGGCGGGATGTTCTCCGGCGAGCAGGCGGGCATGTTCATGGACTTCTTCGATCAGGCGCTCGGCAAGCACTACGCCACGAACGGCGGGAACGCCCTGGTTGAGCAACTGGTGGCACAGATGACGCGCCAGCAAGGGCAGAGCGCCCGAGAGTAAGACAGTGGAGTGGTCGTGTTAAAAAAGCCTGTCTCGCTAGAGGGGAAGCGCAGCCTCGACAACGCCGCCATCAAGCAGTACATGCCGATGGTCCGGGCGATCGCGCGCCGCATCTCGACCAAGCTGCCACGTCACTACGACATGGAGGACCTGATCTCCGACGGCGTGATGGGCCTGATGGCGGCCTCCGAGCGCTTCGATCCCGAGCGGGGCGTCAAGTTCGAGACCTTCGCGACCTACTACATCAAGGGCGCCATCCTCGACAACCTGCCCAAGCTGCCCACCGTTCCCAAGAGCCAGCGGGTGCAGGCGGCCATGGCCCAGGCCGAGGAGGAGGCCATCCTCAACGAGGGCGAGCAGGCCGAATCCGACGCCACCGTCCTGGTCAACCAGATCCAGCAGCTGACCTACTCGTACATCCTCTCGCTGGACGCCCCCCAGGGATCCGACGGCGAGGAGAGCTTCTCTTTGCTCAACCAGCTGGGCGCCGCCGACACCATCCAGCACGACATGGAGCTCGAGGAGCTGCAGCAGCTCCTGCGCCTGACCATCGAGCAGCTGCCCGTGCAGGAGCGCACCACCCTGCGCTGCTACTACTTCCAGAAGATGTCCTTCAACGAGATCGGCCAGAAGCTGGGCCTCTCCGAGTCGTGGGTGAGTCGCATCCACCGCCGCGCCCTGGAACAGCTGCGCCAGAAGCTCGGCAAGAAGAAGAGCCTCGACGACTTTATCAGCTGGTAGCCGCAGGCGCTAGCTGGTAGCCGTAAAGCGGCCTGACAAGCTTAATCCAAGGTTTACAACGATCCGCCCCCTGTCTGGGTACAAACCAGACAGGGGCTCGCTCATGTACATAACGCACGGAAGCGCCCGGTCGCTTGCGCCATACTGAGACTGGGGAACGCTCCCCGAACGGAGGTAGCCACGTGATCAGCCGTGAGGTCCGCGGCCTCGAGCGCGCCATGGACGGCCTGGCCGCCCGCTTCGCCGCCCAGGCCAACAACATCGCCAACATCAACACGCCGCAGTACGCGCGGCAGGACGTGCGCTTCGAGGACGCCCTGGTCTCGGCCATGGACTCCGAGCCCGCCCCCGGCGTGGACCAGGCGCAGGATCCGTTCACCAACCTGTTCGGCTCGGCGGCGCGCCCCACCGACGACATGCTCGAGACCTTCAACCCCTCGATCACCGTCGCCAAGGGCCAGGGCATGCGCCGCGACGGCAACGGGGTCTCCCTCGAGCACGAGATGAGCCAGATGGTCCAGTCGGTCGAGAAGTACAACACCCTCGCCACCCAGATCGCCACCCAGTACCGCACCTTCAAGTTCATCACCGACCAGAAGTAGGGTAGGAGGAGCAGATGAGCCTTCAAAAGGTATTCGACACCGGCGCGAGCGCCATGACCGCCAACCGCTTCTGGCTGGAGGCCATCTCCAACAACATGGCCAACGCCAACGTGACGCGCACCGCCGAGGGCGGGCCCTACCAGCGCCAGATCCCGGTGTTCCAGCAGATCCTCGACGAGGAGACGGGCCTGGGCAAGGGGGTGCAGGTCTCGGGCACCGTGCGCGACGCGACGCCGGGCGAGCTGGTCTACAAGCCGGGCCACCCCGACGCGGACGCCAACGGCTTCGTGCGGATGCCCAACGTCAACATCGTCACCGAGATGGTGGACATGATCACCGTCCAGCGCGCCTTCGACGCCAACGTCACCGCCTTCAACGCGGGCAAGAACATGCACCAGAAGGCCCTCGAGATCGGCCGATAAGCGCCTGCGGCTCAGAAAGCTAGGTAACCCTCATGCTCGTCAACCAGAACTTCATGCCCGGCCTCAACCGCCAGGCGCCCGGCATCGGCGGGGGCTTCCCCGAGTTCCCCTCGCTCGACTTCTCGATCGACACCAACCCCGAGTTCGGCGACGCGGCGATCGACGGCTTCGGCCAGAAGGCGGACGCCAACAACGGCCGCAGCTTCGCCGACCTCTTGACCGAGGCCATCGACGGGGTCTCGGCCCAGGACAACAAGGCCGTGCAGACCGGCCTCGACTTCGCCCTCGGGCGCAACGACGTGGACGTCCACCAGGTGATGATCGAGCAGGCCAAGGCCGAATCGCAGCTCCACCTGATGTCCGCCGTCACCAACAAGGTCGCGTCCAGCTACCAGACCTTGATGAACATGCAGATCTGACCCTCAGAGGCGCCCACCCACCATGCTCGACTTTCTCAACCGCTTCCCCCCACCGGTCCGCATCGGCATCATGGCCGGCGTGCCGGTCTTGCTGATCGTGATCACCCTGTTCATCGGCATGGCGATCGGCGGAGGCGGCAAGAAGCAACCCACCGAAGATCAGCTCAACAAGAACGACGTGATCCTCTACCGCCGCATGTCGCAGCTGGCCGCCGGCGAGGCCGCCGCCAAGCTCGAGGAGGAGCGCATCCCCTTCAAGCTGGTCGAGGACGGAACGGCCATCTCGGTGCCCAAGGACAAGTCCGACAAGGCCCGCGTGGCACTCGCCGCGGCCGGCCTCCCCAAGGACGGCGATCCCGGCTTCAGCCTCTTCGACAAGAGCGACTTCATCTCCACCGACTTCGACAAGAAGATCAAGCTGCTGCGCGCCATGAACGGCGAGATCAAGCGCCTGGTCAAGCAGGTGGACGGCGTCGAGGACGCGGGCGCCATGGTCACCATGCCGGAGGACAGCCTCTTCCAGACCGAGAAGAAGCCCGTCACCGCAGCGGTCATGGTCAAGATGCAGCCCAAGCGATCGCTGACCCCCAGCCAGGTCGAGGGCCTCACCCACCTGATCGCAAGCTCCGTGCCGGGCCTCTTGACCGACAACGTCACCATCACCGACGACCTGGGCAACCTTTTGACCTCGGGGATGGAGGCCAACGCCGGCAACAAGGAGGACCGCATGATCTCGCGGGTCCTCAACATGCAGATGGGCCTCCAGCGCCAGAAGGAGCAGGAGATCGAGCAGAAGCTCACCAGCCTCCTCGACAAGGTCGTGGGCTCGGGCAAGGCCGTCGTGCGCGTCAGCCTGGAGCTGGACTTCAACAAGCGCCTGGAGCGCAACGTCCTCAAGGCCGCGGTCACCAACGGCAACGGCGAGAGCGTGCCTCTGACCAAGAGCGAGCAGACCGAGACCGTGCAGGGCGGCGGCGAGGGCGGCGCACCCGGCACCGCCGCCAACGTGCCCACCTACCCCGCGATCCCCTCGACGCCGGGCGGCTCCAAGGAGGTCACCAAGAAGAACCTCAAGGAGCAGCCCGCCTTCAACGAGCAGACCCAGCTGATCCAGCCGTCGAGCGGCAACATCAAGCGCATGTCGATCGCGGTGCTGGTCCCCGACACCCTCAAGCAGGAGAGCGCCGACAGGCTCCGCATCATCGTCGCGACCGCGGCGGGCGCGGACGCCGCCCGCCGCGACCAGGTCTCGGTCGAGCGGGTCCGGTTCGACTCGAGCACCTACGACGACCTCAAGAAGCAGTTCGAGGAGGAGCAGACCGCCGAGAAGACGGGCAAGAAGGGCCAGGCCGTCTCGTGGGCCATTGTCTGGTGGATCGGCGGGGCGCTCCTGCTTATCTTCCTCCTGCTCGCGCTCCTGCGCCGCGCCACCCGCAAGGAGGCCAACCCCCTCGACACCCTCACCGCCTCTCTGGGCGGCGAGGCCGAGGCGCTGCCCATGTTCGACCAGCAGGCGCTGGGCGGCTTCGACCCCAACGCCTTCCCCGGGCTCGACATGGGCCAGGGCGGCTTCGAGCAGCCGGGGCTCGATCAGTTCGGAGGCCAGCAGGGCTTCGCCGACGCCGGCTACCCCCAGCAGGGCTACGCCGACGCGGGCGCCCAGGCCCCCCAGGCGGGCGGCGCCTTCGACTTCATGTACGAGGTCTCGCCGGATGCCGCGGCCGCGGCCTTCGAGGGAGAGCGGCCGGCGACCATCGCCGGCGTGCTCGCGACCCTGGACCCGAGCTACGCCGAGCAGGTCCTCCAGTACCTGGATCCCGGCATCCAGGAGGACGTCTTCAACCGGGTCAACCAGGGGGCGACCCTGCCCTCCATGACCGCGCGGATGGCCGGCCAGAACCTCAAGCGCAAGCTCGGCGCGAACGTCGGGTAGCCTAGATGGTCGGCGCGATGGGAGCAGGCAAGGGGGTTCCGATCCGGGACTTCGTGATCGCGGGCCTCATGGTCGCGATCCTCGGCATCCTGTTCCTGCCGATCCCGGTCTGGATGCTGGACGTGCTGATCGTCCTGAACATCGTCATGTCGATCATCATCGTCTTCGTGGCGCTGTACATCGTCAAGCCGCTGGAGTTCGCGAGCTTCCCGTCCTTGCTGCTGCTGACGGCCCTCTATCGCCTGGCCCTTTCGGTGGCCACCTCGCGCTCGATCCTGCTTCACGCCGAGGCCGGCAACGTCATCCACACCATGGCCGAGTTCGTCATGGGCGGCAACTACATCGTCGGCATCATCATCTTCATCATCCTGATCATCGTCAACTTCATCGTCATCACCGAGGGCGCCAAGCGCATCGCCGAGGTCGCGGCCCGCTTCACCCTGGACGCCATGCCCGGTAAGCAGATGTCCATCGACGCGGACCTCGCGGCCGGCCTGATCGACGGCAACCAGGCCAAGCAGCGGCGCGAGGACCTGGTCCGCGAGGCCAACTTCTTCGGGTCCATGGACGGCGCCAACAAGTTCGTGAAGGGCGACGTCATCGCCTCGATCATCCTGATCGTCGTCAACATCGTGGGCGGCATCCTGATCGGCATCCTCATGAAGAAGATGGACGTGATGGAGGCCCTGTCCCGGTACGCCATCCTCACGGTCGGTGACGGCCTGGTGGGCCTCATCCCGGGCATCCTGATCTCGATCTCGGCGGGTCTGGTCAGCTCCCGGTCGGCCTCGGACCAGAACCTCGCGGCCGACATCAAGCAGCAGGTCTTCTCCAACCCCAAGAGCATGGGCGTGGCCGCGGCCGTCACCTTCCTCATCGCCTGGGTGCCGGGCTTCCCCAAGATCTTCTTCATCCCCATCGCGCTGGGGCTGGGGGCGGCGGCCTTCCTCGCCATGCGCAAGAACATGATGCCCGCGGGCGGTGCGGGCGACGACTTCGGCATGCCCATGGACGACATGATGGACGACTATGCCCCCGAGTCGGAGGAGGACCTCAAGAACCCCGAGAACGTCATGAAGATGCTGGGCGTCCCGCCCCTGACCCTGGAGCTCGGGCTGGACCTGGTGCCCCTGGTGGACCCGGGCCTCGGCGGCGAGCTGATGGACCGGGTGGTGCCCATGCGCGTCAACATCGCGCTGGACCTGGGCTTCGTCATGCCGGGCATCCAGTTCAAGGACAACCTCAACCTGCGCCCCAACGCCTACCAGCTTTTGGTCAAGGGCAACGTCGTCGCCACCGGCGAGCTCCTGGTCGGCTACATGCTCGCCATCCAGCAGAGCACCAGCGACACCAGCCAGGAGCTCGTGGGCTTCCCCACCACCGATCCCGCCTTCGGCAAGCCCGCGGTGTGGGTGGCGGGCGCCGAGGCCCAGCGCGCTGCGCAGCTCGGCTACCTGATCCAGGACCCCACCAACGTGCTGACCGCCCACATGGAGCACACGGTCCGCTCGTACGCACACGAGATCCTCAGCCGCGAGGAGGTCCAGATGATGCTGAACCGCCTCAAGGAGAAGGCCCCGGTCACGGTCAAGGACCTGGTGCCCGAGATCCTGTCGCTGTCCGAGGTCCAGCGCGTCCTCCAGGGCCTGATCCGCGAGGGCGTCAGCATCCGGGACCTCGCGACCATCCTGGAGCGCCTCGCCGACTACGGCAAGATGACCAAGGACATCTTCCTGCTCAACGAGATGATCCGCCAGCAGCTCTCGCGCCAGATCTGCGCCAGCCTCGCGACCGAGGAGGGCGTGATCGAGGTCGTGACGCTGGATCCGGGCGTGGAGAACACGATCCAGGGCTCGATCACCAACACCCCCCTGGGCCCGCAGGCGGCGGTCAACCCGCAGATCATGCAGCTCATCCTGGCGCGCCTCGCCGCCGTCCAGCAGGAGGCGGTCGCCCGCGGCTCCAACCCCGTGCTGCTCACCAACCCGACCATCCGGCCGCACGTCAAGGGCCTCATCGAGCGTAACTTCCCGACCATGGCCGTCATCTCGTACGCCGAGATCAACGCCAAGTTCAAGGTGCAGTCGGTCGGCCAGGTCTCGATCGCGGTTGGCGTCAGCTGATCCCCGGTGACGACCATCACAAATGAAGCCATGACTAAGTTTTAGCGAAGATTTAACAAAACTCCAGCAACGAACGCGGCGACAAACTCCGGAGGATCGGTTAAGATAGGGATATCGAAATTAACCTTGGCTTAACCCCACAGCGCCCCTCGCACCCGAAGAGAGAGCCACGATGACGACCGCCATCCAGCACGCCCCTGTGACGCCAGCCTTCGCTCGCCCCCTGTCCCCGGTCCTTTCGCTCCCCGTGTCGCTCGACGAGGAGCTCGACGCGCGCGGCGAGCGCTTCTTCGAGGGCATCGAGCGCCTGATCTTCGACAAGGATCGCGACGGCCTCCACAAGGCGCGGATCCTGCGGCGCTACGCCCGGCTGCTGCTGACGAACCGCGAGCGCCGCCTGGCCGAGCTCGCCTGGCAGCTCTCCGAGACCTACGAGGCGACCACCCGCCAGTTCCGCTAGCGCTCTGACTTCGACGCCCCCGCCCAGCGCGGGGGCGTTTTTGCATGAAGGGCACAATCAAGACGAAGGGGCGGTGCCAGTGGCACCGCCCCTTCGTCTTGATTGGCTACGCGTAAGCCTCGAGCTTGTTGACCGCCGCCTCGAAGCGCGCGAGGCCGTTGGTGCCGCCGTTGACCGCCCGGCGCACCCCCTCCACGTCGCCCCGCTCGGCCTTGGCCGCGATGTTGCGGTCCTTGAAGTAGCGCGCGAGGATCTGGGCCGAGATCTTGGGGTCCAGGGCGAGCTCCGGGTTGCCCACCAGGTCGACCCCGAGCTGCTTGCCGTACTTCTCGTAGTTGTAGCGGCCGGTGATCTGGATGTAGCCGCGCCCCTTGAAGCGCTTGCCGTCGCCGGCCCGGGTGTTGCCGAGGTCCGATCGGCCCTCGTAGGCCTGACCGCTCGCGTACTCGGTGATGGGCTTGAAGCTGCCGGTCTCGACCGCGACCGTGGCGAGGACCGCGATCACGGCGTCCTCGGTGGTGATGCCCTGCTCCTTGAGGGCGTCCACGATGTCGGGCAGGTTGGCCTTGATGTTCTCGAGCGGCACGTTCAGGGCCTTGGCGATCTCCTCGTCGCTCAGCGGGATGCCGAGCCCGGCGAGAGCGCCCTTGCCGGAGGCGGCAGGCGCGGGGCTCGCCGGGGCCTGGGCGGGTGCGGCCTGGCCCTTGGCGCCCGGGATCTTGAGCTGCTGGCCCGGGTAGATGCGGTTGGGGTCCGAGAGGACGTCGCGGTTGGCGGCGTAGATCTCCGGCCAGCGGCTGCCGTCGCCGAGCACGGCCTGCGCGATCTTGGAGAGGGAGTCGCCCTTCTGGACCGTGTAGGCCGTGGGGACGGGCGCCGGGGCAGGCTCGACGACCGGAGCAGGGGCGGGCTCGACGGCGGGAGCCGGAGACTTGGTCTGGTTCAGGAGGGTGTGCAGGCGCTTGACCATGTCCTGCATGCGGGTGTCGAGCGCCTTCGGCAGGGTGGTCGGCATCCAGACGTCCTGGCCGAGGCCCTGCGAGGACGCGGGCTGAGCGGCTGCGGCCTGCATGGCCTCCATGCGACGCGCGAGGGTGGGATAGGCGGCGATGACGTTGGTGTTCAGTTCCATCCGGGGCTCCTCGTGCGTCCAAAGGGCAAGGGAGTTATCGCCCCTTGGTCGCGCGAGCCGGTAATCAAAAGCTAAAGCTTGAGCAAAGACTGAGTAAAATCCCTACTCGAGCTGGAAGCGATCGAGGTCGCGCACCCGCGGGCAGTCCGGCAGGGCCGTCAGGATGGTATGGCCGTAGTTCTTGGTGTAGAGCCGGTTGTCGAGGATGGCGACCAGGCCCCGGTCGGTGGCCGTGCGGATCAGGCGGCCGAAGCCCTGCTTGAGACGGATGATGGCCTCGGGCAGGGTGTACTCGCGGAACCAGTCGCGCCCCTGGAGCTTGAGGCGCTCCACGTGGGCCTGCACCACCGGGTCGTCGGGCACCGAGAAGGGCAGGCGGTCGATGATGACGCACGACAGGGCATCTCCCGGCACGTCCACCCCCTCCCAGAACGAGCTGGTGGCGAAGAGGACGGCGCCCGGCGTGGTCTTGAACCACTCGATGAGCTGGCTGCGGGGCAGCTCGCCCTGCTTCTTGACCGGGAAGGGCAGGGTCTCGAAGAGGACGTTGAAGGCGGCGTTCATGGCCCGGTAGCTGGTGAACAGCACGAAGGCCCGGCCCCGCGTCGCCTTCAGGATGTCCTTGATGGCCTCGCGGGCGTGGAGGGCGAACTCGGGCGCGTTGGGCTCGGGCAGGTAGCGCGGCACGTAGAGGGTGGCCTGGCGCTGGTAGTCGAAGGGACTGGGCAGCTCCAGGTCGAGGGCCTCCTCGATCCCCACCTTCTGCTTGAAGAAGCTGAAGTCGCCCCCGACCCCCAGGGTCGCCGAGGCGCAGACCGTCGGCCGCTGGCTCCACAGGAGCTCGTGCAGGTCCTTCGAGACGTCCAGGGGCGCGCTCTTGAGCTCGAAGTAGCCCCGGTTGCGGTCCAGCTCGACCCAGTTGACCCGCTCGGACAGGGTCGCATCCGCCTGCATGCCGAAGAATTCCCAGCGGGCCATCAGGCCCTCGAGCTGGTTGATCAGGCGCGGCCGGTGCAGGGGGGCCTTCTTTGCGATCTCGGGATCCAGCATGCCGCCGCCGAGCGACGAGTCCCGCTCGAGCCAGGCGCGCAAGAGGCGCAGGTCCTCGAGGATCCCGTCCAGGATCTCGATGAAGACCGCATCCGGGTAGAGGCGGTACTGGAGGCGCTCGCTCTTGAAGACCCAGTCGAAGAGGCGGCTCTCGTGGCCGACCAGCGAGAAGGCGATCTCGTCGGGGATGGCCCCCAGCCGGCGGCGGATCTTCTGCAGCAGCTTGGCGATCGCGTACCGGCCGATGGAGGCCGAGAAGGCGCGGGTGGCCGAGGCCGGCAGGTGGTGGGCCTCGTCGAAGACGACGGCCTCGTGGCTCGGCAGGATCCCCCCGGCGGCCGCCAGATCGGCGAAGTAGAGGGAGTGGTTGGCGATGATGAGGTCCGCGTGGGCCTGGCGCACCCGCGCCTGGCGCTGAGGCGAGACCTCGTAGAACTCGCACTTGGCCCCGAGGCAGTCGTCGGCGTCCGAGGCGACCTCCTCCCAGAGGCGCTGGCTGGGGACCCAGCCGAGCCCCGCCACGTCCCCGTCCCACTCGTAGTCCTGCAGGAACGCCGACATCCGGTCGAACTCGGCGCGCAGGGGATCGTTCGCGGGAAGGCGGCGATCCACCTCCCAGAACTTCTGCTTGCAGAGGTAGTTGCCCCGCCCCTTGGCCAGGGCGACCTTGAACTGGTTGCCGGTGGCCTTCTGGAGGAAGGGGATATCCTTCTTGAGCAGCTGCTCTTGAAGGGCGATGGTGCCGGTCGAGACGACGTAGGGGCCCTGCCCCTCAAGCAAGGGGATCAGGTAGCCAAAGCTCTTGCCGCTGCCGGTGCCGGCCTCGATGACGGCGTGGCGCTTCTCGGTGAAGGCCTGGTGGATGGTCTCGGCCATCTGGAGCTGCCCGGGCCGAGGCTCGTACATGGGCAGCTGCTGGACGACCTCCTGGAAGCGGTCGAGAAAAGTCTTGGTCGGCTGGGTCATTGGTCCTCGGCGGGCTCCGGCTCGGGAGGCTTCTCGGCGGCCTCCTGCATCTTGGCGGGGATGGCCTTCAGGGTGAGGGTCAGCTCCTTGCGCTGGCCCTCGCGGCTGACGAGCAGCTTGAGCTTGTCGCCGACCCGGTGGTTGGCGACCATGTGGGTCACGTGGCTCGGCTCGGTGACGCTCTTGCCGTCGACCAGGACGATCACGTCGCCCTCGATGAGGCCGGCCTCGGCCGCGGGGCTGCCCTCGACCACGTCGCGCACCAGCACGCCGGGGTCGGTCTTGCGAAAGAGCTGGGCGGCGCGCTCGGGGGTCAGCTCGGCGATCGCGACCCCCAGCCACGGGCGCTCCACCTTGCCCTTCTCGCGCAGCTCGGAGACCACGAAGCGCACCGTCTCGACCGGGATGGCGAAGCCGATCCCCTGGGCCTTTGCGGCGATCGCCGTGTTGACCCCGATCACCCGGCCGTCGAGGCCCAAGAGGGGGCCGCCCGAGTTGCCGGGGTTGATGGGCGCGTCGGTCTGGATGAAGCTCACCCGGTCGTTGATGGCCACGTCGCGATTGAGGGCGCTGACGATGCCCGCGGTGACCGTCGTCGAGAGGCCCAGGGGACTGCCGATGGCCACCACCCACTCGCCCACTCGGACCCGCGGGGCCTCGGCGAGCCTGAGCACGCTCAGGCCCTTGGCCTCGATCTTGACCAGGGCCAGGTCCGAGCCGGGGTCCTTGCCGATCACCTTGCCGTCGAAGGTTCGTCCGTCGCTGAGCGTCACCTTGATGGTCGTGGCCCCCTGGGTCACGTGGTGGTTGGTGACGATCAGGCCCGAGGCGTCGATGACGAAGCCCGAGCCCACGCCCTTCTGCTCGAAGTACTGGGGCAGGCGGCTGAGATCGGAGCCGAAGAAGCGATGGAAGAAGGGATCCATCTGGGCCATGGGGTTCTTCTGGCGCCGGACGGTGTCGATGTTGACGACCGCGGGGGCCGCCTTCTCGGCGAGGTCCGCGATGGTGTCGGGCCCGAAGGCCGCGCGGCCGATCGGTGATGCGATCGCGCCGGGCGAAAGGGTGGCCAGCAGGACGGTGGCGGCGAAGATTCGCTTCGGCATCGAGGCCTCCTTGAGGGAGTGGGGGCGGCAAAGCGGTCGCAAAGCCCTAGAAACGACTATTATACCGCCCACCCCCCGGCCCGCCAATGTCGCGCCCCCTGGAGGGTAGCGAGTGACCGATTCTTGGGAATCTGGTATACTCGTTCTTGCCAGAGCGCCCCGATGATCGCGGGGTCGGGTCCCATGCGGCGTCGCGCCGTGAACCCCGTCAGGCCCGGAAGGGAGCAGCGGTAAGCGGAGAGCACGGGTGTCATGGATCAGCCTGATCCTGCCGGCCATCGGGGAGGCCCTGGTAATTTTTTGTGAGGCCCCATGGCGACGCGCGATTACTACGAGGTCCTGGGCGTCCCCTCGAACGCCCCGGACGATGCGATCAAGAAAGCCTACCGCAAGCTCGCCCGCCAGTACCATCCCGACCGGGTGCAGGGCGCCGGCAAAGAGGCCGCCGAGGCCCGCTTCAAGGAGATCAGCGCGGCCTACGACACGCTGGGCGATCCCGAGAAGCGCAAGTCCTACGACCAGCTAAGACAGTTCGGCCCCGGCTTCCAGCCAGGCGCTCAGCAGGGCCCCTTCGGCCGCTCCTCGCGCCGGACGGGATCCCCCTTCGGCGGCCAGGGCGGCATGGGTGGCGGCTTTGCGGCCGGCGGCTTCGAGGACATCCTCGACGCCATGTTCGGCGGGGCCTCGGCGCGAGCGCCGGCGAGCGAGCCTGTCGAGGTGCCGGTCCACGTCACCCTCGAAGAGGCCCTCTCGGGCACCTCCCGTGAAGTCTCCAACCCCCGCACCGGCAAGCAGCTGAGAGTCAAGATCCCCGCGGGGGTCGACACCGGGTCCAAGGTGCGCGCCGGCGACGTGCTGGTCGAGGTCACCCTCAAGCCCCACGCCCTGTTCGAGCGCACGGGCGACGACCTGCGGCTCGATCTGCCGGTGACCTTCTGGGAGGCCATCGACGGCGCCGAGATCGAGGTCCCCACCCTCGACGGCGCCATCAAGATGAAGATCCCGGCCCGCACCCAGGGCGGCCGCACCTTCCGCATCAAGGGCAAGGGCATGCCGCACCTCAGGGGCGAGGGACGCGGCGACCTCTTCGTGAAGGTCCAGCTCCACCTGCCCCCCGACATCGACGAGCAGGCGCTCGCCCTCTGGCGGCGCCTCGGCACCATGGCCCCCTACAACCCGCGCGCCCACATGCGGCGAGGAGGATAAGTTGAACGTCCCCCCCTTCTTGAAGCAGACCGTGCTGTTCGGAGACCTGGAGCCCGCCGAGCTCGAGGCCATCGCCGCGATCACGCGCAAGCGCAACGTCCCGAAGGGGTCCATCGTCTTCTACGTGGACGACCCGGGCAACGCGTGCTACATCGTCGTCGAGGGCAAGGTCAAGATCGTCGTCAACTCGGGCGACGGCCGCGAGCACATCCTGGGCATCGTCGGGCCCGCCGAGCTCTTCGGCGAGATGTCGCTGCTGGACGGCCAGCCTCGCTCGGCCACCGCGATCGCCGTCGAGGAGACCTCGGTCCTCACCATCCAGCGCGAGGAGTTCGCCAAGATCCTGCGCGAGCTGCCCGGCATCCCCCTCACCCTCCTGACGGTGCTCTCGCGTCGCCTTCGCTCGACCGACGCCCACGTGGAGAGCCTCGCCTTCCTCTCGGCCCCGGGGCGCGTCGCCCGGCTCTTGCTCGAGCTGGCACGCGAGGACGGGAGCACCTCGCCCGAGGGCAAGCCCACCTTCTCCACCCGCATGACCCGCCAGGAGATGGCCAACCTCACCGGCACCAGCCGCGAGACCTTCACCCGCGTCCTGATGGACTACCAGGACCGGGGCCTGGTCGCCATCGACCGCAACCAGTTCACCCTCGTGAACGAGGGCAAGCTCAAGGAGCTGGTGGTGTGATCGCCCCTGTTACCGCCAGGCCGTAACCTCATCTCAGCTGGCCCCCACCGACCCGAAGGAGACTCGACTTGCGCCTACCGAGACTGCTGCTCGCCCTCCCCGTCGCCCTGGCCCTGACCGGCTGCCCCGGCTTTCTGGGCCTCGCGGGCAACACCAACCTGAATCCCAAGATCCTGGCCGTCACCTCCAAGGAGCAGGGCATGACCACCGCCTCGATCACCCTGACCTGGGACGGCGTGACCAACGCCGCCACCTACCAGGTCTCGCGCAAGGTGGACGGCAGCGCCCCGCGCCTCATCGTCTCGACGGACAAGACCACCCTCACCGACCGGGTCGAGCCGGGCCACGAGATCGCCTACGTCGTCACCGCCTTCTCGGCGAGCGGCGAGGAGAAGGCGAACGTCGAGACGGGCCCCGTCAAGGTCTCGGCCTCCCAGGTCGGCCAGCCGGGTGCCCTGATGCTCGACGGCGCCGCAGCCTCCGGCGGCTCCTTCGTCACCAAGACCGGCAAGCCCACCCTGACCTGGGGCGAGGGAGCCGGCGCCACCGCCTACTACGTGACCGTCAACGAGAACCAGAGCGGCAAGAACGGCAAGCTGGTCTACGCCGCGCTCACCAAGACGACCGCCGCCACCGTGGGCTCGCTGCCCGACGAGGGCCTCAAGCTGCCGGGATACCCCCAGCTCAAGGGCGGCGGCCTGGTGAAGGGCACGATCTACTTCTACACCGTGACCGCCATCCGCGCGGACAACGCGGAGCTCGAGAAGGCGACCATCTTCGACATCGCCTCGATCGACGCCCCGGCGACCATCAGCTTCCCCTAACATCGAAAAAAGCGCGGGCCCGGTTTTCCAACCGGGCCCGCGTTTTTTTGACGATTCGACTACGACTGCTTGGGCTTGAAGATCGTCACCCGCACCTTGGACACCCCGGACCCCAGCATGCCGATGGCCTTGGCCGCACCGCGGCTGAGGTCGATCATCCGGCCCGGGATGTAGGGCCCGCGATCCGAGACCCGCACCAGGGTGCTCTGCTGGTTCTTGAGGTTGGTGACCAGCAACAGGGTCCCGAAGGGCAGGGTCTTGTGGGCGGCGGTGAAGTCGTTCTGGTCGAAGCGCGAGCCGTCGGCGGCACGCCGGCCATGGAAGAAGCCCCCGTACCAGGAGGCGACGCCGACCTGCTGGCGCCCGTAGCCGCCGCGCGAGGCGGTCTGGGCGATCTGCTGCTGGAGCGAGCGGCCGCCGAGGGCCTCGCGCAGCTGCGAGACGTAGTGCAGCGCGAGGGTCGTGGGCGGGGTGCCCTGCCGGTTCGCGAAGGCCTGATCGAAGGTCAGGAGGTCCTCGCCGCCGACGCTGACGACGAAGAGCTTCTCCTGCTTGCGGCGGCCCGGCATCACGCGATCCGCGCGCAGCACGCCCTGCTTCTCAAGGGCGATCAGCCTGTTGCTGACGCGCTTGGCGAGGGTGCCGTCGTCGCCGTCGAAGGAAAAGACCTTCCGTTCCCCGATCCAGACGCGGGAAGTGCCCGGGCGGCCCTCGGTGGTCTCGTAGGTGGCGAAGCCAGAAGCCGCGCGCGCTTGCGACGCACCGGAAAATACCTCGGGCTTCGCCTCGGCGACAGGCGCGCTCACGCTCGCGGCCACCTCGACGACGATCGGGGCGATGGCGGGGCGAGGCTCTTCCTGGACGGGCGCGACGGAAGGCTGGAGCGCCGTCGCAGGAGCCTGGTGGGCCTGGCGCGCCGGCACGACGGAGCGCAGCTCGGCGGACAAAGGCCGCGCCTGGGCAAGCGGAGATAGAGCGAGCCCCTCGCGCAGCTGGCGGGCATAGCGCTGGGCGAGCACCTCGGGCTTCTCGTCCTGGCGAAGGGCGAAGCGCTTGCCGAAGACGACGACGTCCTGGTTGCCGACGAGCACGGCGTAGCGATCGCCCCGGTGCTCGTAGCGCACGAGGCCGGGGTTCAGAGCGCCTCGCACATGCAGCGCATTGAGACGCTCGCTGACGGCGCGGGCGGTGAGGTCCTTTGACTCGTCGAAGGTGAGGATGGCGCGCCCGTCGATCCAGACGCGAGAGGTGCCGGGACGGCCCTTGGTGGCCTCGAAGGTGGCGTAGGGCTGGGGCGTCGCGGTGGTCGACGCGGGCGCTTGCGGCGCATCGGACACGGGCTCGGCGAGGCCCGGAGCCGGGAGGAGGACCAGGTGGAGGCCGATCGCAAGCGAGAGACTGCACCGAATGGTTAAATCCTTCATAAGTGTGAAGGTTATCACATCCCTTGCTTGAAAGTCAAAAAACAGGCGTGTTATGTCGTGCCTTTTGGCCTTATCGCCCTGCGTCAACGGGCAGCACGCCAGGCTTACAGGGCCATGCCCCTCGCGAGCCGTACCCTGGCAACGACGGCGTCCGACTTGCTCCGTTCGGCTCGATCAACTTAACCATTCCTCCGCCAGGATATAACCATCCTTTAACTATTCACCCCCATAATCATGACATCAAAAAAGCACTAACCACCCTATCGCATATTACAGGGAGGCCTCATGATGAAAAAGCTCGCCCTCGTCGCCCTGGCTCTGTCGTCCCTGACGGCATGCGGCCTGCCCACCCCTGGCTCCTCCGTCTCCCCGAGGTCGGTGAGCACGACCGTGCGGAGGCAGGCGGGCGAAACGTTCGATGGGCTCATTGGCCTCAACATGACCGCGGACCCCACCGTCAACGTCGAGGTCCTCAGCGTCGGCGTCACGCTCGGCAAGAAGAGCTTCGCGGCCTCGACCGTCAAGGCGATCGCCCCTGGTGGCGCCAGCATCGTCAGCGACCTGTACCTCGGTCAGGACGGCGGAATCTACCTGGCGGAAAACAACGCCCCCCTTGGAGCGAATGCCCGCTGCTATCAGGTGGGCACCTTCAAGCGCAAGCCGCAGGCCAAGGTGCTCGACGCGATCGACTTCCAGCTGGATGCCGGCAGCCACTTCGAAGTCAAATGGAAGGGCCTCAATCCTTTCGGCAAGAACGAGTTGTTCCTGGCGCTGGCCAGCGCTCCGCAGCCCGTGGTGACGCCCGTCCGCCTCATACCGGCAGAGATTTAGCCGCGTCGCTGCGAGAGGTGGGCGACGGCCTCCCCGATGATGAAGAAGCGGACCTCAGCCTCTCGGCTGAAGCCCGCTTCTTGTCCAGCTCCGCGTGCCGGACAAGAACCGGCGACCCGGGGATCAACGGTCATACCGGGGCCGAACAGCCCCCCTAGGGACGTACCTCGTCCTGCCCAGGCGTTTATGAGACGGCATCACTCGCTGGTTTTCCCGTCGAACTGCTCATGCTGCCCCTCGGCTACGGCCTTGGATCGCTGTACCACATCGTGCCGGTGCACCGGGGGCGCGTACAGCGTGTAGAGCTTGAGCGGCTTCGTGCCCATGTTTCGTATGTTATGGCGCGCTCCCGCGGGCACCAGGATGGCGAAGCCCGCCGAAACGCGGTGCTTGACGCCATTGACGACAACCTCGCCTTCGCCCGCTTCGATGCGGAAGAATTGGTCGTCGCCTTTATGCACCTCTTCCCCAATCTCCTCGCCGGGCTTCAGCGCCATCAGCACGAGCTGCAGGTGCTGCCCCGTGTAAAGAACCCGGCGGTAGTTCTCGTTCGATACGGTGAGCCGATCGATGTTGTCGACAAACCCCTTCTTGAGACTGGGTGGTGCGCTGGTCTGTGCCAGGGCGCTCGGCGAAATCGCTTGCACGAACCTTGAGATGGACGCACCTCCCCTCCTCCCTTCCGAAATCGGTGGCTTGGCGGTGCAACCCGTACCCACGAGGTAGGCGACTAATGCCGCGCTGGCAGCCAGACGAATCCCCGGGTTTTGCATGGCATTCACCTCCTAAGGTCAATCGAGCGTATACCTGCGGCAGCCCCCGTGCCGCCGACGGCAAGGCCGTCACCGTCTCGGGCAGGATATCCCCCGTCAATCTCCTCTTGAAAGACCATCGCCGCCGTCCTCAAGTAGCACCTCTCAGCCTGCCACTCTTCGTTCTGCCCGACCAGAACCATTCCGACCAGTCTCGCGACCGAGTTGCGGTTCGGGAAGATACCTTCCACGTCCACTCGCTTGGTGATCTTGCGGTCCAGCTCCTCCAGCATGACGGCCAAAAGGAGGTCAGGAAGGCCGCTTTGAGACGACATCGTCCGAGTTTCGCTTTGCATCGGGCAAGCCATCGTTCATCGCTACGCGCGCCTCAAGCAGCCAGGGGATTTTTGGACACCATCCTCATTCAAGAAATGCAACAGAAGCAAAGCCGAAGTACGGAGCAATTTGGGCCCCGGGAAAATCCCGAGGCCCAAGACTTGACTGGGTTCCGCGTGCTGGACTCGAGCCAGCGACCTGGTGATTAACAATCACTCGCCCGCCAATGTGACCACGTCTCCCGCCAAGCGCGGAGAAATGGTCGCCCTCATCGCGCCCCCGCTCAAGCGGGACGGACGGCCGTGATCCCGACCCACTCCCCTTCGGGCTCGCGCTCGGCGACCTCGAAGCCCGCGCCAACGAGGGCCGTGGCGACCATGTCGGCCTTGCGCTCGATGATGCCCGAGGCGATCAGGGTGCCGCCCGGCGCCGTGACGGCGTACAGGGCCTCGGCGAGCTCCACGATGACCTCGGCCAGGATGTTGGCGAAGACGACCTCGGCCTGGGCCGGCAGGTCGCCCGCGCTGCCCACCCGGTTGATCAGCCGATCGCCGACCCCGTTGATGACGCCGTTCTCCTCGCTGGCGGCCACCGCCACCGGGTCGGTGTCCACCGCGACCGCGTCGGGGGCCCCGAGCAGCAGGGCTGCGATCGCGAGGATCCCCGAGCCCGCCCCCACGTCGTAGACGTGGCCGAGGGGACCCTTGGCCGCCAGCCGCTCCAGGGCGCGCATGCACAGCCGGGTGGTGGGGTGGGTGCCGGTTCCGAAGGCCATCTTGGGGTCCAGGGTGATCACCACGTCGCCGGACTCGGGGGCGTACTCCTCCCAGGAGGGGCGGACCACCAGGCGCTCGCCGATGCGCTGCACGTGCCAGTACTGCTGCCAGCTGGTCGCCCAGTCCTCCTCGGGCACCAGGCAGGTGGCGAGGGCCACCGGGCCCTCGAGGCCTACCGAGGCGATCGCCTGGACCGCCGTGGCCTCGAGCCCGGCGAGGTCCGGGGCGGCCTCCAGCTGGGGCAGGTAGGCCTTGAGCACCGCCGTCTCGGCGACGGGCTCATCGGGGCGGCGCTCGCCGACCACCACGCCGGGGAGGCCGTGCTCGGTGAGGGCCCAGGCCACGGCCTCGGCTGCGGGGGCGGGGACGGTGAAGGCGACTTCGAGGTAGTTCATGGCTTCCTTTGCGCGGTTAGGCGTCGGTGAGGACCTTCGCGATCATGACCGTGCGATCGCGCTTGAGGTCGAAGATCCGGGCGAACTCGAGGGGCTGGCCCTTGGTGTCCTGGACGATCTTGACGATCGGGCGGCTGGCCAGGCCCATGTCCACGTCGATGACGATGGCCGTCTCGCCCGTCGAGAGCTTGAGCAGGGTGCCCGGGGGGTAGGGCGCCACGTTGGCCACGAAGGTGGTCACCAGATCGAGGCTGAACTGGGTGCCGGCGGCCGCCATGAGGTACTCGATCGCCTCGTGCGGCATGAAGCGCTTGCGGTAGACCCGATCCGAGGTCAGGGCGTCGAAGACGTCCGTGATGGCGCCGATCTGGGCGTTGATGTGGATGTCGTCGCCCTGGAGGCCCTTGGGGTAGCCGGTGCCGTCGAACTTCTCGTGATGCTGGAGGGCCACGATCTTGGCCTGGGCCGAAAGGCTCGCCAGGCCGCGCATGGTGTCGAAGCCGATGCGGCAGTGCTCCTTCATCTGGTCGAACTCGGGCTCGGTCAGCTTGCCCGGCTTCTCCAGGATCTCGCGGGGGATGCCGATCTTGCCGATGTCGTGAAGGATGAGGCCCAGGGCCAGGTCCCTGAGGCGCGACTCGTCCAGGCCGATGCGCTGGCCCAGGATGGTGCCGAGCACGCAGACGTTGACGCAGTGGGCGAAGGTGTAGCTGTCGTGGCTCTTGAGGTCCGCCATCTGGATCGAAACGTCCCGGCTGGCCAGGATCGCCTCGACGATCTGCCGCGAGACCTGCGCGACGGCGTTGAGCTGCACCCCGATCTTGGAGGCTCCGTTGCCCTCGAGCACCCCGAAGGTGTCGCGGATGACGCCAATCGCCTCCTGGCGCAGCTCGTCCGAGATGGTGTCGCGAGGGCGCGCCTCGGGGGCGCGCGGGTCCACCACGTAGACGAAGCCGAATTTCATCGACTTGAGCGCCGTCAGGTAGCGTTCGGTGAGAGCCGTCCCCTCCCGGAGGAGCGGGCGTCCGTCAGCGGCGTAGATGCTCTTGGCGAGCACCATGCCGGGCTGTGCTTTGTCGATGTCGATGGCGCGCAAGGGGGTTACCTCCGGTAAGGCCTATACCCGTGCTCGCCTGGGCGCAAACGCCTCGGCCTCTTTCACCGCGGCGAAAAACGCGTCCAGGCGCACGGGATCCTTGAGGCCGCTCGCATCTTCCACGCCGCTCGCGACGTCCACCCCGTAGGGGGAGAGCCGGCGGATCGCCTCGGCCACGTTGCCGGGATGCAGGCCGCCCGCCACCACCAGCGGCGCCTCGCACGCGAGGCCCTCGACCAGGTGCCAGTCGAAGGCCTCCCCGGTCCCGCCGCCGGAGTCCAGCACGAGCGCATCCACCAGCGGGGCGAAGGCCTGAGCATCGGCGACAGCCTCCTGACTGGTCACCTTCAGGGCCTTGTACAGGGCCACCCCAGGCCGCAGGCGGCCGCGCAGGGCCGCGAGGTACGAGGTTCCCTCCGAGCCGTGAAGCTGCAGGGCGTCCAGGGCGCACGTCTCGGTCAGGCGCACGGCCTCGTCGAGCGACAGGTCCGCGATGACGGCGACCCGCGTGGTCATGGGGCCCGCCGCGTGGCAGAGGGCGCCGAGGCGCTCGGCGTCCACGAAGCGCCGAGAAGAGGCGACGTGCACGAACCCGACCGCGTGCGCGCCCGCCTCGACGGCGAGGGCCACGTCCGCCTCGCGCTTCAGCCCGCAGATCTTGACGCGGGTCATGTCAGCAGCTCGCGGGCGGCCAGCGCGAGATCGTCCTGTCGCAAGAGGCTCTCGCCCACCAGCATGGCCGAGACCCCCCAGGCCTCGAGCGAACGGCGATCCTCGGCCGTGGCGATGCCGCTCTCGCTGACCAGCAGAGGCGGCCGCTCGGCCGTGCGCGCCAGCATGGCCAGGTCGCGGGTGACCCCGAGATCGACCGTGAAGGTCTTGAGGTCGCGGTTGTTGATCCCGACCAGGGGAGCCTCGAGGGCGAGCGCCCGGCGCATCTCGTCGGCGGTGTGGACCTCCAGCAGGGCCTCCAGGCCGAGCTCCTCGCAGGCGGCCATCATCTCGCGCAGGCGATCGTCACCGAGGGCCGCCGCGATGAGGAGCACCGCGTCCGCCCCGGCGGCATGGGCCTCGCGCACCTGGCGCGGGTCGATCAGGAAGTCCTTGCGCAGCACCGGCAGCTTCACCGCCGCGCGCGCGGCGGCCATGTCCGCGAGGCAGCCCCCGAAGTAGGGCGAGTCGGTCAGGACCGAGAGGGCCGCGGCCCCGCCCGCCTCGTAGGCCAGCGCCATGGCGGCGGGCTCGAAGGCCTCGCGGATCGAGGGGCGGCTTGGCGACTTGCGCTTGATCTCGGCGATCAGGGCGACCGGGCCGTGCGCCCGCAGGTGGCCCATGAAGCTGCGGGGGGGAGTCCGGCGCGCAGGACCCGTCGCATCGACAAGCGAGGCGACCTCCCGGACCTTGGAGGCCAGGATCTCGTCGAGGATGGTCAAGCGGGACCCCCTTTTGAAGGAAATGCGCGAGTGGCGATTGCCCTTCTAAGATAGCACAGCGGCCTGCCGCAGGGTGAAGGTGAAGGTGGCTCCCCGGTTCGTTCCCTGGCTGGCGGCCGTGATCTCGCCGCCGAGGCCCTCGATGAGCTTGCGCACGAGCGGGAGGCCGAGGCCCAGTCCCCCGTAGCGCCGGGTCGAGCCGCTGTCGAGCTGCCCGAAGACCGTGAAGAGGGACGTGAGCTTCTCGGAGGGGATCCCCACGCCGGAGTCGACGAGCGTCACCCGCACCGCCTCGCCCTCGGGGCGGGCCTGCCAGTGGATGAGGCCCCGCTGGTGGTTGAACTTGATGGCGTTGTCGTGGAGGGCCTGGAGGGCGAGCTCCAGGCAGAGGCCGTCGGCCCAGGCCAGGGGCAGGTCGGTCTCCACCGAGAGCTCGACCGCGAGCTCCTTGGCCTGGACCTCCTCGGCGTACTGGCCGAGCACCCGCTCGATCGCCTCGCCCACGTGCAGGGGCTGCAGGTGGATGGTGAGGTGGCCGGCGTTGAGCTTGGTGAGCATGATGCTCGTCTCCACCAGCTTGCCCAGAGAGACGCTGGCGCGGTGGATCTGGCGCAGGAAGTCGCGGTGCTGGTCGGCATCCACGTTGCCGGCCTCGAGCTCGTCGAGCAGGATCTCGGAGAGGCCCTGGATGATGGTCAGCGGGGTGCGCAGCTCGTGCCCGATGTTGGCGAGCACGTCGTTCACTCCCGACCCGGCCGCCGACAGGGACGTCATCGGGGCATCCATGTTCGTGGTCATTCCGACACCTCGCCTCACGATTGCGCCGGTGGAGATCCGGGCGGATATCCACCGGCGACTCGTTACAAGTCTTTAGAAAGATTCTCAATTATATAGCACGGTTATCCCCTCTGGAGATCGACCGGCGCGATCGAATGGGGCGTCTTTCCGCGACGGCCCTGCGTTGACGCCCTTCGAGCCAGCGTGATATATAACGGGCAATCACCTCCATCTTCCCACCCCCTGCATCGACAGGAGCGCGCGTGTCCCGACGACTCCCTTCCGTCCTCATGGCGTCCGCCCTGGCTCTCGCTCTGGCCCTGGTCGGGTGCGACCGAGGGGCTGGGCGCGCGACGATCACGCTCTGGCACGCCTGGGGGGGAATCGAGCTCGCGGGCCTCAAAGAGACCCTCTCGGCCTTCCGGGACGCGCACCCCGACGTGGAGGTGGTGGCGCTCCAGGTCCCTTCCGACAAGCTCCAGGACAAGTACCTGCGCTCCACGGCCGCCAACGGCGGGCCCGACCTGGTGCTCGGGGCGACCGACTGGGTGGGCAAGTTCGCCCAGTCCGAGGTCATCATGCCGCTTGATGCGGTCGTCAAGCAGAGCGATCTTTCCCCATACCTGGGCGTCGCGCTGGACGCCCTGCGCTACGAGGGCAAGCTCTACGCGCTGCCCGAGAGCCTCGAGACCCTGGCCCTCTACTACAACAAGCGCCTGGTGACGGGCCAGGTGCCGGCCACCGTGCAGGACCTCTTCACCCTGGCCAACTCGCGCGATTACTACCGTGGCGACTACCTGCTCGCCTACAACACCCAGTTCTTCTTCACCGCGGGCTACCTCTTCGGGATGGGCGGAGGCCTCTTCGACCCCAAGGGGGGAGTGGCGCTCTCGGGCTCCGGCGCGGAGCGCTGGCTGACGCTGCTGCGCGACCTCAAGCGGCACCCCCGCATCGCCGCCAAGAGCGACTACGGCCGCGCGGACGGCCTCTTCCGCGACGGCAAGGCCGCCATGACCATCAACGGCCCGTGGGCCCTCGGCGGCTACCGGCAGGTCCTCGGCGACGCGCTCGGGGTCGCCCCCATGCCCATGGTCGAGGAGGGGGTCCCGGCGGTGCCGTTCGTCGGCGTCAAGTGCGTGATGTTCAACCCCAACACCGATCCCAGCCAGCGCTCGCGCGCCCTGGAGCTCGCCCTGGCCCTCACCGGCGCCGAGGCCAGCGAGCGCATGCGGCGCGAGGCCGGCCACATCCCGGCGCTGCGCGGCGCCAAGATCCCCGAGGGCGATCGCCTCGAGGCCTTCGCCCAGCAGGCCCGCTGGGGCGCGCCGCTGCCGCCGAACCCCGAGATGAAGGAGGTCTGGGCCCCCATGGACGAGGCGATCGAGAAGGTCCTGACCGACGTGGCGCCACCGAAAGCGGCCCTTTCCGCGGCCCGTGAGGTCATCTCGGCGAAGATCGAGGCGGTACGCAAGCAATGAAGAACAAGGCCTCCGACGCCGGTACCGCCTACCGCTTCATCGCCCCGGCCGCGCTGGTGATGAGCGCCATCACGCTCTATCCCCTGCTGTACGGGATCTGGATGGCCTTCACCAACTTCAGCCCCCGCCACATCCGGCACCAGGACCCGCAGTTCGTCGGCCTCCAGAACTTCGTGGACATCTTCCGGCACGCCCCGTACCTGGACTTCAGCTTCCTTCACGTCCTGGGCTTCAACTTCGTCTGGACCCTCGCGAACCTGGTCTTCCACGTGGGCCTCGGGGTGGGGCTCGCGCTGATGATCAACACGCCGGGCCTCAAGGGCGTCAAGATCTACCGGGCCCTGCTCATCCTGCCCTGGGCGGTGCCGACCTACGTCACGAGCCTGGTCTGGAAGAACATGTTCGACCCCGAGGCGGGGGCCATCAACCTCCTGCTCAAGGACTGGAGCAGGTTGCTGCCCTTCCTGCCCACCCACACCGACTGGCTGGGCCAGTTCCCGCTCGCCTTCTACGCGGTGCTCCTGGTCAACGTCTGGCTCGGCTTCCCCTTCATGATGATGGTGGCCTCGGGCGCTCTCCAGGCCATCCCCTCGGAGATCTACGAGGCGGCGGACCTGGACGGGGCGAACCCCTTCCAGCAGTTCTGGACGGTCACGGTCCCCATGCTCAGGCCCGCCATGGTGCCCGCCATCATGCTGGGCTTCATCTGGACCTTCAACCAGTTCAACGTGATCTACTTCGTGACCCAGGGCAACCCGCTGGGCAAGACCCAGATCCTGATCACCCAGGCCTACAAGCTGGTGGACGCCGGCATGTACGGGGTGGGCTCGGCCTTCGCGGTGCTCATCTTCCTCATCCTCCTGGGCTTCACGCTCCTGAACCTCCGCCTGACCAGGGCGGCCGAGGAGGTCTGATATGAACGGCAAGAAGCAGCACCCCCTCAAGCTGGGGCTGATCCACCTGGTGCTCGTCCTGTTCTGCGCCTTCTCCCTGTTCCCGGTGCTGTGGGTCGTCTCCATGGCCCTGGACCCGACCTCGGTGGCGCGGCCGACCGAGCTCCACCTCCTGCCGCGGGGGATCTCGCTCGAGGCCTTCCGGCAGGTGCTGAGCAACCCGACCGAGATCGACGGGGTCTCGTTCTGGCAGCTTCTGGGCAACAGCCTGCTGGTCTCGGTGGGCACCACGGCCTTCGGGATCCTGTTCGGGGCCTCGGGCGCCTACGCCTTCTCCCGCCTGCAGTTCCCCGGCCGGCGCGCCGGCATGATGCTCTTCATCGTCCTGCAGATGTTCCCAGCGGTCTGCTCGATCGCCCCGCTCTACGTCCTGTTGTCCTCGCTGCACGTCAGGACCTCGCTGATCGGCCTGATGATCGCCTACGCGGCGGGCACCCTGCCCTTCGCCATCTGGAACCTGAAGGGCTACTTCGACACGGTGCCCAAGGACCTCGAGGAGGCGGCCCTGATCGACGGCTGCACCCGGAGCCAGACCTTCTGGAAGATCGTGCTGCCGCTCTCGGCCCCCGCGGTGGCGGTGACGGCCCTGTTCGGCTTCATGACCGGCTGGACCGAGATCATCCTGGCCTGGACCATGCTCGAGAACCCGAAGACCTTCACCCTGGCCATGGCCCTGTACGGGATGGTGGGCCAGTACGAGACCTTCAAGCCCTGGAGCCAGTTCGCGGCCATGAGCATCATCATCTCGCTGCCGGTCGTGATCGTCATGCTGGTGCTCCAGCGCTTCATCGTGTCGGGGCTGACGAGCGGGGGCGTGAAGGGGTAGAATAGGATCTCGAACATTTAATCGAGAGTCGAGGACCCCCATGGCCAAGCTCAAAACCAAGTACGTCTGCCAGCAGTGCGCCTCGGAGCAGCCCCGCTGGATGGGCAAGTGCCCCGAGTGCAACGCGTGGAACTCCCTGGTGGAGGAGGCCGTCTCGGCCCCGGCGCCCACCGGCGCCGCCAAGCCAGGCACCTTCAAGTCCCCGGCCATCGGGCGAGCCCCCCAGCGCCTGAGGGACGTCTCCATCCACGACGAGGAGCGCTTCAGCAGCGGCCTCGGCGAGCTCGATCGCGTGCTCGGCGGCGGGGTGGTGCCGGGATCGCTGGTCCTTCTAGGGGGCGATCCGGGGATCGGGAAATCGACCTTGCTCTTGCAAGTCGCCCAGCACCTGGCCGGGATCGGCAGGCGGGTGCTCTACGTCTCGGGCGAGGAGTCGGCCCGCCAGATCCGCATGCGCGCCCGGCGCCTCGGCGCCGAGAACGACCACCTCTACGTGCTCGCCGAGACCGACATGTCGGTCATCGCGGCGACCCTTTCCGAGGTCCAGCCCGAGTGGGCCGTCATCGACTCGATCCAGGCCATCTACGATCCCGACCTCAACTCGGCGCCGGGCTCGGTCTCCCAGGTCCGGGGCGCCACCGGTACCCTGATGCGGCTCGCCAAGGACCAGGGCATCAGCCTGTGCATCGTCGGCCACGTCACCAAGGAGGGGACCCTCGCCGGCCCCCGCGTGCTGGAGCACATGGTGGACACGGTGCTTTACTTCGAGGGCGATCGCTTCAAGAGCTACCGGCTGGTGCGCGCCGTCAAGAACCGCTTCGGCTCGACCAACGAGGTGGGCCTCTTCGAGATGCAGGAGGCGGGCCTTCAAGAGGTCACCAACCCCTCGGCGGTCTTCCTGGCCGAGCGCACCAAGGAGACCACCGGCTCGGCCATCGTCTCCACCATGGAGGGCACGCGGCCCCTCCTGGTCGAGATCCAGGCGCTGGTCAGCCCGAGCACCCTTGCGAGCCCGCGCCGCGCCAGCACCGGCATCGAGCACAACCGCATGGTGCAGATCCTCGCGGTGCTCGAGAAGCGCGTCGGCCTTCCGCTCTCCAAGTACGACGTCTACGTGAACGTGGTGGGGGGCCTCTCCATCGAGGAGCCCGCGGGCGATCTGGGCGTGGCGCTCGCGGTGGCCAGCAGCATGCGGGACGTGGCGCTGGCGCCCGAGGCGATCGCCATGGGCGAGGTCGGTCTCAACGGCGAGATCCGGGGCGTCAACGGGCTCGAGGCCCGCCTCAAGGAGGCCGCGAAGCTCGGCTTCACCAAGGCCATCGTGCCCGCGCACAGCCTGGACGACAAGAGCCTGCGGCTACCCAAGGGGCTGGAGGTCGTGGGGGTCAACCGCCTCTACGACGCCATCGTCAAGGCGACCCTCGCCCCGGAAGGCGCCCGCGGCTAAGCAACCCGGAAGTCGCGCCGCAGGTACCGCCAGTGGAAGGCGGGGATCGCGACCGGGGCGAGCACCAGCAGCGCGATCGCCCACAGCGCCTTTAGGGCCCCGGGCATCGCCATGCGCCAGAGGGCGATGTAGACGAAGAGCCAAAGCCCGAGAAGGTTCATGAACGTGCCTGCCGTCCCCACGACGACGAACACGGCCAGATCCACCGACGAGGCGGGGCCCCGAGCGGCGATCAGCGCCATGAGCGCGGCGAAGAGCAGGGGCTCCAGGACGATCCAGTCCACGAGGTGAGAAGAAAGTGAGCGCTTCATGTCCTCCATGATACGCGCTCCCGCCTGGCTGCCGGATCTCTGCTACAATTCGTTACAGACCGGGAGGGCCGCCATGAAACGTCGCATCGTCCAGCCCCACGCCCCCATCTTCCTGCCGTCTTCCCAGGACGGCCCGGACAAGGACGCCCCCCTTCGCCACGACATCCGCTGGCTGGGCGAGCTGCTCGGCGAGACCCTCAGGCACCAGGGCGGCGAGAGCCTCTTCGCGCTCGAAGAGCGCCTGCGCGCCCTCTCCAAGGGCTTCAGGCAGGATCCGACCGCCAGGCTCGAAGACGCCATCTGCGACCTGATCTCGGGGCTGAGCGTGAGCGAGGCGACCGGCGTCGTGCGCGCCTTCTCCATCTACTTCGGGCTGGTCAACGCCGCCGAGCAGCACCACCGGGTGCGCCGGCGGCGCGAGAGCCAGCTTGTGCCTGGCGCCCCGCCCCAGCCGGGCTCGCTGCTCCACACCCTCTCCGGGCTGCACGCGGCCGGCGTCACCCCCGCGGCGCTGCAAGAGGCCCTCGATCGCCTTCGCCTCGGCCTGGTCGTCACCGCCCACCCCACCGAGCCCAACCGCAAGAGCGTGCTCAGCAAGTGGACCCGCATCGGCCAGCTGCTCTACGCGCGCGACGCCTGCGCGCTGACCCCGTCCGAGCGCACGCGCCAGGACGACGCCATCCGCGCGGAGCTCACCACCCTCTGGCAGACCGACGAGACCCGCGAGGCGCGTCCCACCGTCGACGACGAGCTGACCAACGCCCTCTACTACATCCGCACCACCTTCTTCGAGGCCCTGCCCCGCCTGCAGCGCGACCTGGAAGTCGCCCTCGCCGAGGCCTACCCCGGCGAGCGCTTCCGCGTCAACGCGCCGGTGCGCCTGGGGACGTGGATCGGAGGCGATCGCGACGGCAACCCCTTCGTCACCGCCGAGACCACCTGGCGCACCCTCGGACGCCTGCGCGCCGAGGCCCTCGACCTGTACGCGCACGCGCTCGACGCCCTGTGGACCCGCTACTCCTTCAGCGATCGCGAGGTGGGGGCGCTACCCGAGCTGTACGAGGCCATCGAGAACCTCGGCCTGCTCTTCCCCGAGCGCCTGGCCCTGGTCCGCGCCCGCAACCCGCACGAGCCCTACCGGCAGATGCTCGCCCTGATGCGCGAGCGGCTCGGGGCCGTCCCCACCCCGCAGGCCCCCGAGCGCTACCGCGACGCCGGGGCCTTCGCCTCGGACCTGCGCCTGCTGGATCACGCCTTGCGCGCGCAGGGAGCAGGCATCGTCGCCGACCAGGAGCTCGCGACCCTGCGCCGCCAGGTGGAGGCCTTCGGCTTCCAGCTCGCGTCGTTGGACGTCAGGCAGAATTCCCGCAACCACGCCGAGGCCCTCGACGTCATCCTGCGCGAGGCGGGGGTCGCCCCGGACTACGCCGCGCGGGACGAGGCGGGCCGCATGGCCGCCCTCGACCAGGTCTTTGCGACCTCGCGCCCGCTGCTGCCGAGCGAGGCAAAGCTCGAGGCGGGCCCCGCCGAGACGCGATCGACCGTGAGGATGCTCGAGCGGGTCATCCGGGAGTTCGGCCCGGACGCCATCGACGCCTACATCGTCAGCATGAGCGAGGCCCCGAGCGATCTGCTGGAGGTCCTCGCCCTCATGCAGGACGCGGGGCTCTACCGGCGCCGGCCCGACGGCACGGCCGAGTGCGCGCTGGACCTGGTGCCCCTCTTCGAGACCATCCCCGACCTGCGCGCCGCTCCCGGGGTCATGACCGCCCTGCTCGCTCACCCCGCCTACCGCGCCGCCCTTCGCGCGCGCGGCGACGTGCAGGAGATCATGCTCGGCTACTCGGACAGCAACAAGGATGGCGGCTTCCTGAGCGCCACCTGGGAGGTGTACCGGGCCCAGCAGGCCCTCACCGAGCTCGCCGAGGCCGAGGGGGTGCGGCTGCGCCTCTTCCACGGCCGCGGCGGCTCCATCAGCCGCGGCGGCGGGCCGACCCACCGCGCCATCCTCGCCCAGCCGCCGGGCAGCGTGCGGGGCGACCTCAAGATCACCGAGCAGGGCGAGGTCCTCGCCTGGAAGTACGCCCAGGCCGCGCTCGCAGACCGCAACCTCGAGCAGATGGTGAGCGCCACCATGATGGCCACCCTCGCTTCCCAGGGAGGCCGGACGCCCGGACCGGAAAGGATGGAGGAGAATGCCGCGCGCTTTTCGCGCATCTCGCAGGAGGCCTACGAGGCTTACCGGGCCCTGGTCTTCGACGATCCGGCCTTTGCGGGCTTCTTCCGCTGCGTCACCCCCATCGCCGAGATCGAATCCCTCAAGATCGGCTCGCGGCCCTCGCGCCGGCGAGAGGGGGGAATCGAGTCGCTGCGCGCGATCCCCTGGGTCTTCTCGTGGATCCAGAGCCGGTGCCTCTTGCCCGGCTGGTACGCGGCCGGCACGGCCCTCGAAGGCTTCCTCGGGCGCGAGCCGGACGGTCTCGACGTGTTGCGCGGCTGGTACCGGGGGTGGCCCTTCTTCCGGACGCTCATCGACAACCTGGAGGTCAGCCTCACCAAGGCCGACATGACGATCGCCCGGCTCTACGCGGGGCTCGCGGGCGACGAGGGCTCGGCGCTCTTCCGGCGGATCGAGGCGGAGTACGCAAGGACCCGCGAAGCCGTGCTCGCCATCTCGGAGCAGCCGGCGCTCCTCGCGCGCCAGCCGATGCTCGCGCGCTCCATCCGGCTGCGCAACCCGTACGTGGACCCGCTCAACCACCTGCAGGTGGACCTCTTGCGCCGCAAGCGCGAAAAGCAGGGCGGGGACGAGGCCCTCGATCGCGCGCTCGCCCTCACCATCATCGGGATCGCCGCGGGGCTTCGCAACACGGGCTGAGCGAGCGCAAGCGGCTTTGGCCTAGAGGCGATCGACAAGTCGCTTTCAGGCGAGGTATGCTTCCGAGCATGTTCCCACTTGGATAGGAGGATCCCCTTTGATAAAACCCACCGTCATCCTGCTCGGCCTCGCCCTCTCGCTCTCGCTCGCCGGCTGCCAGCCCAGCGAGGAGAAGAAGGCCGAAACCGGCACGGGCGCCAGCCCCGCCGTCGAGAGCCCCGCCCCCGAAGCCCAACAGGCCAGTCCCACCACCCAGGGCGGTGCGGTGGACGAGGCCGCCCTCGCGAAGAAGGGCGAGCAGGTCTACGCCACCAACTGCGCCTCGTGCCACCAGGCCAACGGCGAGGGCATGGCCGGCGTCTTCCCGCCCATCGCGGGCGGCGAGATCCCCAACGGCGACCCCACCGCCCACATCAACGTGGTGCTCAAGGGCAAGTCGGGCCCCATCAAGGTCAAGGGCGTGGATTACAACGGCGCCATGCCTCCTCTCGCTCAGCTGAGCGACGAGGAGATCGCCGCGGTCGTCACCTTCGAGCGCACCAGCTGGGGCAACAAGGGCGGCGCCGTCACCCCCGACCAGGTCAAGGCCCTGCGCTAACCCCGTCATCGGCTTTTGCCTCCGCCTCCTCCTTTCAGGGGGAGGCTTTTTCGGCGCGCCGGAGCGAAAAAAAGTGCCGGCCCCCAGTGGGGGCCGGCACTTGAGTTGCGGGGGCAGGATTTGAACCTACGACCTTCGGGTTATGAGCCCGACGAGCTACCGGACTGCTCTACCCCGCAAATCCAATATAGCAAGCTTTGGGCCAGGAGTAAACTAGCTGGCGCAAAAGTTTGCTACCGCGAAAGTTCGCTACCGCGAAAGTTCTTGGGCGAGCTGGGCCCGGCGCAGGGGGGCGAGCAACCCGCCCCGGCCTCCCCTGGCCGCCGCGCGCACCCAGCTGCTCGGGTCCTGCGAGAGCTCCGCGAGCAGGCGGCGTCCGAGGCGGCCGCTGCGCGCGGCGGCCTCGCGCACCGCCCAGCTCTCGTCCCGCGCCGCCCGCTCGGCCACCTGCACCGAGGCCCGCGGGTGGGTGATCGCCCCGTACCGCACCTCCACCCGCGGGTCGTCCAGCAAGAGGAGGAGGGCCTTGGAGGACAGGTGGGGGTTCTCCAGGAGGACGCGCTTGACGTCCGAGGAGGGATCCTGCGCCAGGGCGCAGGCGCCGGCCTCGCTCAGGTCGCCGCGCATGGCCGCGCGGGCGCGGATCCGCGCGTCGGGATCCCGGGCGAGGGCCTCGAGGGCCGAGCTCGTGAGGCCCGCGAGCTCGAGCAGGCCGGCCCGCACGCGGACCTCGCCCGCCGAGGCGAGGGCGAGCTGGACCGTGGCGTCGGCGGCCGGGTGGCGCAGGATCGCCTGTTTCAATTCGATCTCCGCTCCGGCCAGGAGCGCCAGCAGCATGCCGGGCCCTGCGGCGTGGACGGCGAGCAGATCCCACTTCGCGCCGTCGCTCAGCTCGGGGTCGGCTGCGATCGCCTCCAGGAGGGCGGGGGTCATCCGGGGGTTGTGCAGGGCCGCCCACCGAACGTCGCGCTCGGGGTCGTCCGCGAGCAGCACCAGGGCCTCCTCGGGCGCGCGCGGGTGGGCCGCGACGCCGTAGCGCACCCTGACGCTCTCGTCCGAGGCGAGGCGCCCCAGGATCTCGGAGGTCACGCCGGGGTGGAAGGCGACGGCGGTGCGGACCTCGCTCACCCAGTCGAGCGCGAGCACCGCGAGGGTCTCGCTGGCGGTGTGGGGGTGCATGCCCACGTGGTAGCGCAGCAGCGAGTCCTCTGCGTCGCGGGCCAAGAAGGCGAGCGCGGCCAGGGAGGTGGTGGGCAGCTGGGCGATCTCCTGCAGCGCCTCGGGCGAAAGAAGGCCCTGCGAGAGGACCGCGGCCACCGCGGCGGGGGTGGCGTGAGGGTGCCCGAGCACGGCCGCGCAAAGCTCGGGCTCGGCGTGATGGGCGAGCGCCTCCAGGCAGCGCCCGGGCGTTGCCGGGTGGCGCGCCACCGCCGCGCGCACCGCCGGATCGCTGCGCCGGGAAAGCCGTTCCAGGGCGCCGGGCGACAGGTGGGGGGCCAGGGCGACCGCGCGGGCCACCGCGTCGTCGGGGTCGTCGGCGAGGGCCTCGCGCGCCGAGGCGCCGAGCAAGGGGTGCTGGGCCGCCCGCGCGCGCACGCCGGGGTCGGGATCGCGCGCGAGGATCTCGAGCACCGCCGCGCTGGCCTTGGGATGCGCGAGCACCGCGCGACGCACCTCCGGCAAGGGGCTCCTGGCGAGGGCCGTGAGGGCCGCGGGACCCGAGAGCGGATGGGTCGCGACCCCCTCCTGGACGCGCGGGTCATGGTCGGCTGCAAGCGCCAGCACCAGCGCCCCGGTCAGCTTGTCGGATCGCAGCACCGCGAGGCGCACCGCCACCTCCTCGTCGTGCACCAAGAGGGCGAGCACCGCCTCGCCCGAGCGGCGATCGAGGGCGAGGCGCTCTCGCAGGCGCGGGTCCGGGTCGCTGGCGAAGGCCGAGAGCACCTGGGCGTCCGCCCTGGGGTTCAGGTAAGCCGCCTCGCGCACGGCCGGATCCGCGTCGTGGGCCAAGAGGCGCAGCGCGTGGGCCGAGAGCAGGGGATGATGTGCCGCCAGGCGGCGCACCCAGGCATCGGCAGAGCGGGCGAAACGCTCGACCAGAGGGCCCTTGCAGCGCGGATGCGCCAGGAGCAGCGAGGCCGCCTCGGCGTCGCAGGCGCTCGAATCGGCGATGGCCCAGAGGACCGGCTCGGGGACGGTCGGGTTGTCGGCCAGCGAGAGCAGGACCTCGGGGGCCTCGTCCCGGGCCAGGCGCGAGACGACCGAGCTCGGCAGGTCGCGCCGGCATGCGATCGAGACGCGCAGGCCCACGTCCGGATCCGAGGCGAGCAGGAGCAGCGCCTCGGGCGGCACGTCGTGACGCCTGGCGAGCATGGCGCGGACCTCGGGGCGCGCGTCGCGCGCCAGCGCCGCGAGCTGGGCGCTGGTGGTCAGCGGGTGGCTCGCGAGCGCCAGCCGCGCCTCGTGCTCGTCGGGCAGGGCGGCCGAGGCCGGCGCCTCGAAGGGCGCCGGGCGAGCGGCGAAGACGGGCCCCCGGCCGCTGCGCTGGAAGCGATCGCGGTTGGGGGGGGCATTAGCGCCGGGCGATTGGCGATCCATGCAGCGAACCTCGAGCGGCGTCCACGAAGAAGAGCGAAAGTCGGCGTTTGCCGCATGATACCATCGCCGGGGCCGGGCGCTCCCTTGCGCGGGAGGCGAACAGCAAGAAGCCCGACGCCTTGCGGCGCCGGGCTTGGATTCCAAGGAGCGGGGTTGACGGGGCTCGAACCCGCGACCTCCGCCTTGACAGGGCGGCATTCTAACCAACTGAACTACAACCCCTCGGAACCTCTTTATACTACTGCGATCGCCGGGGCAAAGTCAACACCCCTTTCCTCATTCTTTACATTGCTTTAGACCGGGCATCACGTGGCCCCGAGGCCGGGCGCGCGGCTTCAGGCCCTGGTCACCACGACGTCTCCGACCTTCAGGCGGCCGTAGACCTCCTCGATGTCCTCGTTGAAGAAGCGCATGCAGCCGTGAGAGGCGTCCTTGCCGATGGAGTTGCGGTCGAAGGTGCCGTGCAGCTCCTCGCCGCTGCGCGTGGCCTTGCCCGTCGCGGGATCGTACCAGGACAGATCCACCAGGCGGGTGCCGAAGGCGCGGCCGCCGGACTCGGGCCACAGCTCCTTGGCGACCTTGCTGGGGTCGGCGAGCTTGCCGCTCACGACCTTGATCCCCAGGTCGGTCGCGTTCTCGCCCTTGCCGCTGGCGATGGGGTAGATCTTCTCCAGCTTGCCCTGCTTGTCGTAGAGGAAGAAGCGGTGCTGATCGATCGCGGCCACCCCGCGGCTGGGCTTGCCCTTCACCGTCTCGGGGGCGACGAACGCCTTGGCGGAGAGGTTCGGGTCCTCCCATGCCTTGAGGCCGGGGGCGGGGGAAACCTCGTCGAGGCTGCGCATGGTCCCGGCGTCCAGCTCCCCGGTCCGGGGAAGACCCTGGCTCGCCTGGAAATTCCTGAGGGCGGTGGCGGTCTGCGCGCCGAAGGCGCCGTCGGCGCCCGCCGGCAGGCCGAAGCCCAGGTCGAGAAGGGCGGTCTGGACGGCCTTCATCCCCTCGCCCTTGGCACCCAGGCGAAGGGGCTGGCCCGCCATGGCCGCGCGCAGCTCGGGAGAGTCGGAAAAGCGCGCGTTCTTCAGCGAAGGCGACAGGGAGAGGCGATCGCCCGCAAGACCCGCCGGGGCGGTGTCGCCGCCACCCGCCAGGATCCTGGTGACCGCGTCGCCGCGGCGCTGGGCCGGAGCCGAACCGAACAGCGAAGAGATCAAGCCGGTGCGCATCAGGAGCCTCCCGTTCAGAAACCGATCACAGGAGGGTTATCCCAGCGGGAGGCCATGGCCTTGCGGCAGATCCTCAAGCTTCAATCAAGCTGAACTTCGATTTAACGTCGTCCTAGAAGACGTAGCCGAAGCCCAGGTAGGGGCCGTTGAGGCTGAGGGTGTTGGTGGGCGCGATCGCCGTCTGGCCCCTCAGCCCCACGTCCACCCCGAGGCCCTGGAAGAGCCTCCAGCCGAAGCCCAGCTTGTAGTCGAACAGGTCGGTCCGGGCCCCATCCAGGAACATGAAGGGCGCCCAGTCGCCCCGCACCTGCATGAAGACCGGGCCCGCCAGGCGCATGTCGAAGATGGCCCCGAGCTTGGGCGAGACCCCCACCAGGCGCGGCGAGGACAGATCGCCCACCCCGATCGAACGCACGGCGATCCCCGCGTCGCCGGTCAGGGCGCCCGCCGGGCCCTGGGCCAGCCTGAACTTGCCCTCCAGGTCGGCGTTGGTGAAGGGACCGACCACGCCGCCGAGCGCCCCCCCGAAGGGGCCGGTCATCCCCCAGGCCCCGACCGAGAAGGAGGGGGTCAGGGCCAGGCTCACGGCGATCCCCGGCATGAAGGCGTTGGCCGAGAGGGTGCTCGGGCCCGCGAAGTAGCTCCCGTTGGCGTACCAGGCGAAGGTCCCGATGGCTCCTGTCGGCTGATAGCCCGAGAGCGCGGCCTCGCCGGTGGGGGCCTGGGCCTGGGCGGGAGACGTGAGGCCCGGGCTGGCCAGCAGAAGGCCCGTGAAGAGTGCCCAGCGCCCGCGATGCGTGGTCATGGGGTCCACCTCCGTCCTGGATCCGCGCTTCCGCGGCCATCATGCACGCCGGAGGGTGGATCGCTGCTTGGCGTTTTGCACGACCCCGCGCGCAAAAACGCTACTTCGCCCGGTGGACGTAGGTGTAGTCGGCGACGTAGGCGTGCCCCCCCGCGGTGATCTCGACGTGGATCGCGTAGGTGCTGCCCACCTTCGGCTGCGGATCGGGGAACGCGTAGAGGAAGGGCTCCGGGTCGGGGACGGGCTTGGTCCTCAGGGTCAGGGTCTTCCCGGCTCCCGAGCCCTCGGCGATGCGGACGGTCCCCGTCATCCGGGTGGCGCTCGGCACGGTCGCCTGCGCCTCGTCGAGCGGGTAGAAGGCGTAGAAGACGCTGCTCTTGTTGGTGGCGGCGACGAACTCGAGGTAGCGCCCGCCCTCGGTGCCGGCGGTCTGGTCCGCTCCCCCCGGCTCGACGACCGGCGAGGCGTTGGGGGTGGGGCGCGCGGCGAGGGTCGGCGCCTCGGGGTAGATCTCGGTCTGGCATGCCATCACGCAGAGGGTCAGGAGCAGCAGGGCGGGGCGGAAAGGGCGCATCGGGCAACCTCCGTGCAGCGGGCGACCCAGCCATCTTAGCAAACCCGCTTGCGCTTGCGCAGATCGACCGAGCGAGGCAAGATCCTGGGTATAAGAGGAAGAGCGACACTTCCCACCCCCAAGGAACCACCATGCCACACCACGCGCGCTCCGGCGGCTTCACCCTGATCGAGGTATCCCTCGCCATCGTCATCGGGGTCATCGTCCTGGGCGGTGCCATCACCCTCTACAACCAGGTGAAGACCAGCGCCGGCAACAGCGAGGCCAAGAGCCGCGCCCTCGCCCTCGGCTCCCTGGCCGAGGAGCACGCGGCCCGCAGCAGCAACTACCCCACCGTCCTGGAGCTCGACAACCTCTGGAAGGCCCGGCGCCCGGACGACGCCAGCAAGAACCCCTGGGGCGGCGCGGTGGAAGGCGAGCCGGTGGCGGGCGTGAGCGACGTGACCACTCTCGACAACAGCGGCAGCCCCATCGTCATCGGCGACGGCGAGAAGGTGGCGAGCCCCTCGGTCACCGTGGCCGACCGCGGCCGGCTGTACTACTTCCGCCATCCGCAGAACGGCCCCTTCTGGCTCGACGACTTCAGCCTCGCCAGCGAAGCCGACGGCGCCTCGGGCACCATCCGGGTGCAGGGCTACGGCATCGCCTACGTGGGCCCCAAGGGCGAGCGCTGGTACGATGTGACCGGCAAGGCCCACGCCCTGGATCCCGACGCCCAGAGCCCGGGCGGCCCGATCCGCGGCAAGATCACGAACTAGTCGATTCCTGGCTCGGCTGGGTATAAGATCCTCGGACAAGCAAGCGTTCCGGAGGATCTTCCCATGCTCGCCAACAACCTCGTGAAAGGGCAGCGCGTCAGCTCGCAGGTCAAGCGAAAGCTCGCCGAGCTCGGCACACCGGTGATCGAGAAGCAGGGCAAGGCCGCCCTGCAGAAGGCCGCCAAGTCGATCGATCAGCTGGTCCTGTCGAGCCCCACCCTGCGCAACCAGGTGACGCTGCACGTCGGCGCCGACGAGGCGCACCAGGCGCTCATGGACTCGATCAAGAACGCCAAGAAGTCCTTCCACATCGAGACCTTCATCTGGCACAACGACGAGGCCGGCAACGACATCGCCCGCCGCCTCGGGGCCAAGGTGCGCCTCGCGCGGATGAAGGGCGAGACGTTCGACGCCAAGGTCCTCATCGACGGGCTCGGCCTGAGCCAGGGCACCGGCGGCGCCGGCGACGCGAAGCTCATGGACAAGATGCGCAAGTACGGCGTCGACGTCCGCGTGTTCAACCGCCACAAGGTCTCGCTGGATCCGGTCGGCATCCCCATCACCCACCGCAAGCTCTACATCGCCGACAACGACTCCTTCATCACCGGCGGCCGCAACATCGGCAACGAGTACCTCAAGCCGACCTTCAAGAACGGCGACAAGGTCGAGACCTCCTGGCACGACCTGCTCTACACCGTCAAGGGCGACGAGACCGACCGCGTCCACCGCGAGTTCTTCGAGAACTGGGAGCGCGTGGGCGGCAAGGCCCCTTCCGACCTTCCCAAGCCGGCGCCGGTCGAGGGCAGCGCCAGGGTCCAGTCCTTCGTGACCGATCCCCACGCGGGCACCCGCGACATCGCCGACGCCCACTTCAAGGCGATCAAGGGCGCCCAGAAGGAGATCATGGCGATCTACCCGTACTTCTCGGACGACGGGCTGGTGCAGGAGCTGATCGCGGCCAAGCGCGCCAACACCGCCAAGCGCGCCGAGCTGCTGGGGGCCGCGCAGAATAAGTACGATCGCATGGCCATCGACCAGGCGGTGCCCGAGCTCAAGGTCAAGGTCCTCCTCCCCGGCCACCGGGAGGCGGGCGGGGAGGGCGCCATCTACACCATGCTCAACCAGGAGAACGCCCAGCAGATGATGAAGGAGGGCATCGACGTGCGCTTCTTCGACGGCGGCAAGATCGACGGAAAGGAAGTCCAGCGCTTCAGCCACTTCAAGGGCATGATGATCGACGGCGAGCTGCTCTCGGTCGGCTCGGCCAACGGGGACGCGCGGACCTACGCCTCCAACCACGAGCTGGTGACCATGATCTCGGACCCCAAGACCCTCGCGGCCTTCAAGGAGAAGGTGGCCCTGCCCGACTGGGAGAGCGCCCGCCCCGCCTCGCTCGAGGCGATCGATGGCGCGCCCTTCACGACCAAGGTCAAGCGCAAGGTGCTCGAGGCCTTCGACTTCCTGCTGTAGGCCACCCTTCTCACCGGACAAGAGAATCGGCCCGCCCCTCACGCGAGGGGCGGGCCGATTCTTCGAGCGGATCAGCGCGCCATCAACATGCCGGGCGGGAAGGACTTGCCCTCGCTCGCAGGCCGAGCCTGCGTGGCCCGATCCATCGCGGCCACCAGGGCCATCGCCTCTTCCTGCGGGGCCCCGTTGCTCTCGAGGGTCCGGACGAGATAGGCTTGCGCAGCCTGGCGGGCCTCCTCGGGGGTGGCCCCCATGGACGAGGCCTTGTCGAGCAGGGCCTGGTAGCGCGAGAGCCACTGCGGATCGACGTCAGCCTCTTGCTGCTCGGGGCGCTCGAAGGGATCGTGCGCCTCGCCCAGGGCCGGGGTGATCACGCCGAGCTCCAGGGCGAGCCCGGCGGCCATGCCGCCTCCCATGGTGAGGGCTTCCTTGCCGATGGCCCTGGCAGCCCCCGGGAACTTGAGCGCGAGCGCCCCGGCGACACCGGCCGCGAGCACCTTGTTCTCCTTGACCGTGTCGACCACCGGGCGCCAGACGTAGTCGTTCAGCGGATTGGCGACGTACTTGGTGAAGGCGTCGGCGATCGGCTGAACGCCCTTCTCAGGGATCAGCTCGGCCAGCTTCTTGGCCATGGGGTACCCCATGAAGCGATCGAAGAGGCCCTGCGCCGTCATGCCGAGCGCGAAGCCGGCGATCCCCACCGCGAGGGCGGGCAGGCCCAGCGGCGCGAGCATGACTCCGGCGAGGGCGCCGCCCGCCGTCCACACGACGCCGCCGACGGAGCTCGACACGAGGCGGGCCACGTACTCGTTGGCCTTCAGCTCCCCGCGCCGGTAAGCCTGGCTCGAGAAGAGACCGTCGAAAGGAACGTTCGCGACGCCGCCCACCGCGGCGTCCTTGATCAAGGCTCCGGCGGACAGGTGCTTGCGGGCGCGAGTGCCCATGAGCCGGCCGACCGTGCTGACGGCGTCCTCGGCGAGCTGGGGAGCGGATGCGACTCGAGGGGCGCGCAGGGGGCGCTGCACCGCCGACGTGCGGTTGACGTTCATACTACCTCCCCCCGCCGTCCCGAAAAGGCGGCGCACGCCGCCGGGACCGAGGGTTCTATACCTTTATCGGCGGGAGGCTTAACGATCTTGCGCGCCGGACGACATGGCCCCGCCGGATCGGCAGGCGTGCGCGTTCAGGATCGACGCCTGGCGATCGCCCGCGCGACCCTGGCGCGAGTCGGGGTTGCTTTCTTGACCATCGGCTTGGTGCGAAGGGCGAGCTTACCCTTGGAGGCAGGCGCCTGCTTCGCGGCGGCCTTGGCCGGGCGCACAGCCGGCTGGAGGGCGGCGGCGACGGCAAGCTTGGGATCGACGGCCAGGCCGTCGCGCCTGAGCTCGTAGTGAAGGTGAGGGCCGGTGGAGTGACCGGTGCTGCCCACGTAGGCGATGACCTGCCCGGCGTCGATCGCCTGGCCGACCTTCACGGCCAGGCGGCTCGCGTGGCCGTACACGGTCGTCCAGCCTCCGGGGTGCGCGAGGATCACGGCGTTGCCGTAGCCGCCGCGCACTCCGGCGAAGGTCACCTTCCCGGCCTTGGCGGCCCGGATCGGCGACCCCATGGGGGCCGCCAGGTCGTAGCCGTCGTGGTGGCCGTCGACGAGGGCCTTGCCCGTCACCGGGTCCCTGGCGCGCTGCCCGAAGTCCGAGGTCAGCCGGGCTCCGGGCAGGGGATTGATCTGCGGCACGGTCGGCCCGTCATCGCACCCGGCGAGCAAGGCCATCACGACGAGCCAAGGGAGGACCTTCCCCGCCACGCGCAGCCTCCCTAGCCGATCGCCCTGAAGGCCCGCTTCGCCGCCTCGATCGTGAAGGCGATCTCGGCGTCGGTGTGGGCCATGGACACGAAGGCCGCCTCGAACTGGCTGGGGGCCAGGTAGATCCCCTCGGCGAGCATCGCGCGGAAGTAGCGCCCGAAGCGCGCCGTGTCGCAGCGCTTGGCGGTCTCCCAGTCCTTGACGGGGGAATCGGTGAAGAACAGGGTGAACATGGCCCCGACCCGGTTGAGCTGGACCGGCACGCCCGCCTCGGCGGCCGCCGCGAGCAGGCCGTCCGCGAGCTTCGCGGCCGAGGCCTCGAGGCGCTCGTAGGCCCCGGGGGCCTTGAGCTGGGTGAGGGTCGCGATCCCCGCCGCGGTGGCGAGGGGGTTGCCCGAGAGGGTGCCGGCCTGGTACATGGGGCCCGCGGGGGCGACCATCTCCATGGTCTCCCGGCGGCCGCCGTAGGCGCCGACCGGCAGGCCGCCGCCGATGATCTTGCCCAGGCAGGTCAGGTCGGGCTTGATCCCGAAGCGCTGCTGCGCGCCGCCGTAGGCGACCCTGAAGCCGGTCATGACCTCGTCGAAGATGAGCAGGGCGCCGTGGTGCTCGGTCAGCGCGCGAAGGTGCGCCAGGAAGCCGGGCTCGGGCGAAAGGGTCCCCGCGTTGCCGACCACCGGCTCGATGATGACGGCCGCGATCGAGTCGGGGTTGGCCGCGAACAGGGCGTCGAGCGCAGCCTCGTCGTTGTAGGGCACGGTGAGGGTGTTGGCGACGGTGCCGGGGGTGACGCCGGGGCTGTCGGGGAGGCCCAGGGTGGCGACCCCCGAGCCGGCCTGCACCAGGAGCATGTCGGCGTGGCCGTGGTAGCAGCCGACGAACTTGACGATCTTCTCGCGCTTGGTGAAGGCCCGGGCCAGGCGCAGGGCGCTCATGGTCGCCTCGGTGCCCGAGTTGACGAGGCGCACCATCTCGATCGAGGGCAGGGCCTCGCAGATGAGCTTGGCGAGCGTCACCTCGCCCGGCGATGGCGCGCCGTAGGTGGTGCCGCGCTCGAGGGCCGCGTGCAGCGCCTCCTTGACCGCCGGGTGGCCGTGACCCAGGATCATCGGGCCCCAGGAGCCGATGTAGTCCACGTAGCGGTTGCCGTCCACGTCCCACATGAAGGGGCCCTCGGCCCGGTCGATGAAGACCGGGTCGCCGCCCACCGAGCGGAAGGCGCGCACCGGCGAGTTGACCCCGCCGGGCATCAGGTCCTGGGCCTCGGCCCACAGGGCCTGGGAGCGGGTCGTGTTCATGGTCGCTTGCGTCACGGGGCGGGATCCTTTCAACGGTGAGGGGGCTCGGACTTACTTGTGGGGGGCCGGCGCGCTCGGGGAGGCGCTCGGCGCGGGAAGCTCGGGGTACTTGATAGGCTTGACCACGTCCTTGATGAGCATCAGCATCATCAGGCCCATCAGGAGCACCATGCCGCCCTGCTGGATGGGCTCCTCGATGCGCCGGGGCACGGGCTTGCGCCGGATGGCCTCCAGGAGCAGGAAGACCATGTGCCCGCCGTCGAGCGCCGGCAGGGGCAGGACGTTCATGACCGCGAGGCCGATGGAGATGAGGGCCGTGAAGGCGAGCATGTCGCGCAGGTCGTTCTTGGCGACGAAGGCGCCGGCGCGCCCGATCTCGATCACCCCGCCCAGGTCGTTGGGGCTCATCTTGCCGGTGGCGAGCTTCACGAAGCCGTCGACGGTCTGGAAGGTCATGGCGCCCTGCTGCTGGGCGGCGGCCAGCACGGGATTGGCGGGGCGCTGGTACTCGCGCGAGACGGAGCTGGGCTGGATGCCCACGCCGATCTTGCCGCGATCGCTGGGGGTCACGGCGAGCGAGAGCTGCTCGGCGCCGCGCTTGATCACCACGGTCGTCGCCTTGCCGGCGCGCGCGCCGATCTCCTTGATGAAGGAATCGGGAGCGGCGATCGCCGTGCCGTCCACCGACAGCACCCGGTCACCGGCCTTGAAGCCGGCCTGCTCGGCCGCCTGGCCGGGCATGACCTGGGTGATCTGGAGGTCGCCCAGCTTGAACTGGACGAAGCCGACGGTCAGCGCCGCGAAGAGCAGGACGAGGAAGGCCGTGGCGTAGTTGGCCGCGACCCCGCCGCTGACGACGATGAAGCGCTGCCAGACCGGCCGGTTGCGCAGGAGGCGCCGGTCGTCGTCGGCGTACTCCCCGGACGGGTCGTCGTCGAGAAAGGCGCAGTAGCCGCCGAAGGGCAGCACGTTGAGGCGAACGTCGGTCTCGTTCCAGCGCCAGCCCAGGATCTTGGGACCGAAGCCGAGGGCGAACTCCTTGACCGGGATGCGCAGGGCCTTGGCGCAGAAGAAGTGGCCCGCCTCGTGGAAGAGGATCAGGAAGGCGATGATCACCGCCACCAAGAGATACCGCTGCAGATCGGTCATCGTGACTCCTTGTTACTCTTCACGGGCACGCCTGAAATCAAGCGAGCACGCCGAGTTGGGGAAATTTCAAATTGAGCCATTGTACCACGGCCATCACGGCGAGGAAGCCCGCGACCATCTGGACGAAACCGCTCGCCCAGAGGCGCTTCAGGCGCGAGGCCCGGTAAGCGGGGCGCTGGCCGTAGGCCGAGAGCAGCGACCGGCCCGCCGCGATCGCCGAGAGGACCTGGCGCTCGGTGGGGGGCTTGGTCGTGAAGAGGTGCTGGAAGGCCCAGCCCAGCCTGCGCCACACCGCGAAGAGCAAAAGAGCCGAGAGGGCCGCGAGCACCGGCCGCGAGGCCAGCGGCCAGAGGAGCTGGGCCCCGAAGACCAGGGCGATCACGTTGGTGCCGCAGCGCGGGTGCTCGCGCGGCTGGCGCGCGAGCACCTCGGGGTTGAGCGCCTCGCCGCGCTCGATGGCGTGCACCACCTGGTGCTCGGCGGCGTGGAAGCCCGTCAGGGGCGTCAGGCGCAAGAGGGCGAGGTAGGCGACGAACTCGACCAGGGCGATCGCCCAGGGGGGCGGCACCTCGGAAAGGGTCATGGCCAGGCTCTCGACGGTGTTGAGGACGACCAAGTGGCACAGGGCCATGACCACCCCCGTCAGGAACAGGCCCCAGTCCCCCGCCCCGGCCCGGTGGTCGCCGGTGGTGAGGTAGACCCCGAGCGGCGTGGCGAGCCCGCCGATCAGCGACGGCCGCAGGTCGCGCCGCAGGGCGGCCAAGAGGTCATTGCGAAAGACCACGCCCGTGAAGTCTCCTTGCTCGTCCACCACGGGCAGGGTCTTGAGGCGGCCGGTGGCCATGGTCTCCCAGGCGCTCGCGATCGACGCCGAGGCCTGGCCGGTGACCACGTCGGGGGTCATGGCCGCGCGCACCGGGAAGGACTCGAGTGCAGGCCCCGAGAGGCCCAGGCGCAGGGCCTTGAGCAGGTCGACCTCGGCGACCACGCCCACCAGGCGATCGCCCGAGACCACCGGCAGCGCATGGCCGGGGGACTGGCGCAGCAGGTGCTGCGCCTTGCTCAGGTGGTCGTCGGGATGCAGGGTGGGCCCGCGCTGCGCCAGATCGCCCAGGCGCACGTCGGTGGAAACGTCGAGCAAGTCGCACTCCAGGAGAACAGCCGCAGGCGCTAGGGGGCAAGGGAGGCCGGGCCATGATACCTCCTGGCCCGGGGCTTGCCTAGGACGCCTCCAGGAACTCGGGGTCGCCCGCGACGACCTGGGCGTCGTCGAACAGGCAGTGGATGCTCGCCACGTTGCCCATGGCCGGGCACGGCGCCCCGTACTGGAGGCACTCGCCGTTGACGAAGTGCTCGCACTCCTGGCTCCACTCGTGGTCTTCGGGGGCGTCGATGGTGTCGAGGTCGGGTTCGAGCCAGATCAGGTCCTCTTCCATGACGAGCTGCTCCTCTAGCCAGATTCGGCCGCCGCGCGCGGCGTCGTTCGAGGGATTAGACGCCCCAAGCGTAACAACCGACCCCTGACGGGGGTAGGGAGCATTCGCCGAAAGCGGGCGGGGGTTTTCGTGCAAGCTGGCCCATGGCGGGCGATCCTCAGCCTGCTGTTATAACCGGGGCGTTGCGCGGAATAATGCCGAAGATCCCATGCCTCCTCGCTTCCCGGCGCGCCCCCGGCGCGCTCGTCGACTGGCGGCATGCGTCACAGACCGCGATCGCGCCCGGGCATTAGCCTGGGGCCACCCCCGCGAAGACCGATTAGGAGGCAGTTCATTGAGATCGAGGTACCTGGGCCACTGGATCGCGCTCGCCGCGGCGGGCGCTGCCGTGCTCGCGCCTTCGGCCGCCTGGGCGCAAGCGCCCGTCAAGGCCGCCCAGCTCATCGACCTGGCTCCCAACCACTGGGCCTACGGCGCCATCCAGTCGCTGGTCGACAAGTACCGGGTCATGGGCGGCTACCCCGACATGACCTTCCGGGGCCAGAAGGCCGTCAGCCGCTACGAACTGGCCGCGGTGCTCGGAGCGGTGATGAACCGCTTCGACAGCCTCGAGGGCCGCGGCATCCCCGCGACGCCGAGCGACACCAAGCTGGTCGAGCGCCTCAAGGACGAGTTCCGGGTCGAGCTGCTCGATCTCCACAAGCGCCTGGTCGCGGTCGAGCAGAAGACCACCGCCCTCGAGGGCGCCGTCCGGGACCTGAAGAACAACGCCGGCGGCAGCGGCAAGGTGTCGGGCAACGTGGGCGTCACGATCCAGGACGATCCCCAGGACCGCCTCAAGCCCTACGCCGTCACCAGCTTCGAGGCGGCCTTCGGCGGCGATATCGACGAGACCACCAGCTACAAGGCCTCGATCGGCGGCGGCAACGCGGCGAAATCCAGCGGCGGCGTCCCCCTGTTCACCCGCGGCGATAAATCGGATCAGGGCAAGCCCGAAGGCGCCATCGAGCTCAACGGCAACGTCGCGATCACCACCAAGCACCCGAAGCTCGGCATCTCCAGCTTTCGGGTGGGCCAGTTCGCCCCCGGCGCCATGATCGGGCTCGGCGGCTTCGCCCACCACTACAACGACGGCATCATCGGCTCGGGGCTCAGAGCGCCGAGCGGAAACCTGACGAACACCGGAGACAGCAGCGAGATCGGCGTCGGCGCCAAGAGCAAGTTCGGCTCGCTGGGGGTCGGAGGCGTGATCAACACCAGGTTCCTCTTCGCGGGCCTCTCCTACGACCTCGGCAACTTCGGCGACATCCGCCTCATCGGCGACATGGAGCACAACTCCGTCGGCGACGTCACTTTTGCGACGGATCCGAACTACAACGGAGCCCTGGCCCTCAACCTGGGGAGCGACAAGCTGGGATTGAGCCTCCAGGGTGGCCTCAAGATGGTCGGCACCAAGTTTCAACCCAGAATGGGGGTCAACGGCATCATCTCCTCCTTCTGGGACTCCGAGATCTGCGCGGGCTTCACCTACGACACCGATCTCGACGGCACCGTCCAGGAGCTCACCCCGACGGGCTACATCTTCCTTCCCTCGCAAGGCTGGCGGCCCTCGATCCTCTTCGGCGCCAAGGAGCCCCAGACCCTCTCGACCAAGAGCGGCAGCACCGGCCCCGGCTCGGTGCGAGGCACCAAGGCCGGCTGGACCCTCCAGTTCGGCATCCCCAACCCCCTCCTGCCCGCGTTCACCTTCGAGATGAACATGCAATCCAACCTCCTGGCCGGCGACTACGATGGGTTCGGCTATGCGATCACGACCTCGACGGATTTCTAGCGCGCTGGGACTGGGCACCCTGATCCTCGCGGGGTGCGACCTCCTCAGCGGGGTCCCCGCGGGAACGATCGTGGGCGAGGTGCGCTTCGACGGCCGCCCCGCCCCGGGCGTCACCGTCACCCTCCAGTCGGGTAACGGCACCGTCTGGACGGACGTGACCGCGAACGGCACCGCCGTCAGCGACGCGAGCGGCCAGTACCGCTTCGAGAACCTCAAGGGCGGCGAGTACCGGGTCCGCTTCGACGTGAAGCCGAGCCTCGTGACGGTGGGAGGCACCACCATCGGCCCCAAAGAGGTCGGCACCTGGGCCAGCAACGGCGTCCGGCTCGGCATGGCCGGCGCGCGCCTGGCGGCCTTCGACGTCTCGTACAACGGCCTCATCTATCCCGAGTCCGGCAAGTCCAACACCTACTCCGCGGCCATGCCCCTGCCGTTCCACTGGTCCACCCACCGCAACGGCGCGAGCTACCGGGTCAAGATCTACGACGTGAGCGGCGGCGTCACGGGCACCAAGCC
>DATNQI010000080.1 GCA_036704125.1 Pantanalinema sp.
ACGGACGACTCGTCCCACTCCCAGCTCGCCCTGGAGCGCGCCGCGCAGTTCGCCGCCGGCAACGCCGCCGAGGTGACCGTCCTGACCGTCTCGTACCTGGTCAACCTCGCCTCCTTCGGCGGGCTCGGCTACGCCCCCGAGGCGACCTACGAGGTCCCCAGCACGGAGGACGCCAAGGCTATCCTCGCGAAGGCCGCCGCCTTCATGAAGGAGAAGGGCGTCGAGCCCCGCACGGTTCACCGGATCGGCGCCCCTTCCGACATGATCCTCGATGAGGCCGAGAAGCTCAAGGCCGACCTGATCATCGTGGGCTCGCACGGCCGGACGGGACTCCAGCGCTTCCTGCTCGGGAGCGTCTCGAGCGCGATCGTCAGCCATGCCGCCTGCTCGGTGCTGGTCGTCAAGGCCCCCTCGTACCAGGGTGAGCGCACGGAAGGCGCGCAGGCCGCCACGGCCGACCGAGCCTAAGACCGAGAAGGCCTCGCCGCCCTCCATGCCGCGGGGCGGAAGGATCCTGGATCCTTCCGCCCCGCGGATCATGATCCCCCTGCTGCTCAGGGCGTGGCGAAGAACGCGTCGAAGAAGCGGTTCAGCGAGTGGAGATCCGCCTTCGAGGAAAGCTCGAAGGTGCCGTGCATGGCGAGCAGCGGCGCCCCCACGTCCACGACATCCATGTTCAGCTCCTGAAGCTGGGCGCCGATGGTGGCGCCGCCCCCGCCGTCGACCTTGTAGGCGTAGGTCTGCCAGGGGATGCGCTGGTCGCCCAGCGTCCGGCGCAGGCGCGCGCGCAGGGCCGGCGAGGCGTCGAAGCCCGGCTTCATGGTCTTGAGGGTGAAGCCCTGGCCCATCCGGGCCGTGTTGTGGGGATCCTCGGTGGAGGGGAAGTTGGGGTTGATGGCCTGCGACACGTCCGCCGACAGCGCCTCCGAGTTCTCGAGCAGCGTCGAGAGGTACTCGCTCGACGCCTCGCGCCCGAGCTCGCGCCCCGCGAAGCGCTCCAGCGCCGAGACGAAGAAGCGGCTGCGAACGCCGGTGGTGTTGGTGTTGCCGACCTCCTCGTGGTCCACCAGGTAGACGATCGAGGTGTACTCGGGGGTGGCCTTCAGGTTCTGAAGGGCGTTGAGCCCGATGAAAGAGCAGAGGGCGTCATCCTGGCCGTACGAGCCGATGAGCATGCGATCGAGGCCCACCTCGCGCGGCTCCTGCGCCGGCACCAGGGCGAGCTCCGAGGAGATGAAGTCCTCCTCCTCCAGGCCGTAGCGCCTGTTCAGCTCGGCCATCACGGCCTTCTTGAGATCGCCGCTCCCGTCCGGCAGCGAGGCCGCGATGGTGCTCAGCTCCTCGCCCTTGAACACGTCCTCCGCGCTGCGGCCGCGGAACTCCTTGTCCACGTGCGGCGCAAGATCCGGCAGGATGAAGACCGGATCGCCCGGCTGCATGCCGACCGAGACATCCACCAGCTTGCCGTCCTTGCGGGCGACCTGGCCGACGAGGGCCAGCGGCAGGTTGGACCACTGGTAGCGCTTGATGCCGCCGTAGGGCTGGGTCTTGAGCATGCCGAAGCCCTCGACCGACTTGAGGGGCTTGAGGCGCAGATCCAGGCGCGGCGAGTCCAGGTGGGCCCCGATCAGGCGCACCCCTTCCTTGAGGGGCTTCTTGCCGACCACCACGGCCATGAGGGCGCGATCGCGGTTGACCAGGACGTACTTCGCCCCGGGCTGCCAGCCCGAAGACGCCCCGAAGGGCTTGAAGCCGCCCTTGGCGAGCTGCGCGGTCAGGTAGCGGGCCCGCTGGAGAGGGATCTTGGCGTCCTTCAAAAAGCGCATGTAGTCCCGCGCCAGCTCGTCGGTCGCGCGGCGCTCCGCGTCACTCATCTTGAGCCAGGTCGCCGCGGGCGGGGTTGCCGCTTGCTGGGCGAAGGCGGGTGCGGCGCTTCCGACGATGAGGAGCGTCGCCATGAGGCGGGGCAGGATGCGGGTTCGAGTCATTGAAACACGGCCTCTGGGCAATAGGGACGGCAACAAGGGGTGTTATACCTTGCCGAGAAACAGAAGCCAAGCGCCACCGCCCGCCCTGAGCGTCGCAAATGCAAGGCGTGCCATCGCTCGACAAGGCCAGGGAAGAACCGCTACGATGTGGCGCGAACAAGACAACCGCATGTCACGAACAGGATTCACCATGGCCCTCGACTTGAACACCCAGGTCCCCCGCAGCCCCTTCGAAACCCTCGAGGGCTACGCCTGGCTCCCGCGCCTGATCGACAAGGCCCGCGCCTTCTACGCGGGCACCCATGGGGACTACACGCCCTATCCCTGCCCGGGCGATCGCCAGTTCCTCTCTTACTTCGGCCTCGATGCCGGATCACTCGGCGACCTCATCAAGAGCGGCGCGAGCGACGAGGCGATCGCCGACCGGGTGAAGCGCACCGCCAAGCGCACCGCCGCCGAGACCAAGGCCTTTGGCGACGCGTTCCTCGTCCCCTCGCCCAACCCCCTGCTGCGCTTCGCGCTCGGCCTGTTCATCAAGCGGAGCATCGCCAGGGTCAAGAAGGCCCGGCCGGGCACCGACGCAAGCGGCATCGACACCATGGCCAAGGTCCTGTGCCTCGAAGAGGGCCACCCCATTCCACGCGCCTAGACCGGTGAAGGGGGGGCGCGTGAAGAGTGGTTCCCCCAGGCACATCGGTCACTTTCGCCGATGATCCGGCCGCGAGCGCCACGCTAGGATCCTCCCGGTTCGAAAGGAGGGATCGCGTGGCGCAGATCAATTCCCCCATCAAGGAGCAAGCCGTTCAGGGCGTGGCCGTCGAGATCCAGAGCGCGCTGGTCGAGATGATCGACCTGTCGCTTCTGGGCAAGCAGGCCCACTGGAACCTGTTCGGTCCCCACTTCCTCTCGCTGCACCAGCAGCTCGACACGCTCGTCGACTCGTTCCGCTCGATCTCGGACGAGCTGGCCGAGCGCTGCGTGACGATCGGAGTCAGCCCCGACGGGCTCGCCAAGACGGTCGCGAGCCACAGCAAGCTGGCTCCCTTTCCGCCGGGACGGATCCCCGACGACCAGGTGGTCGAGCTGATGTGCGACCGGCTGGGGACGGTGATCCAGCGGCAGCGCGAGCGACTCGAGAAGCTCGAGCACGCGGATCCCGTCACCCACGACCTCTTCATCAAGAGCCTCGAGACCCTCGAGAAGCACCACTGGATGCTGCGCTCCCAGAAGGCTTGACGCCACGAGCAAGGGCCCGCGCTTGTTTGACAAGCGCGGGCCCTTCTCTTATTGTTATTGCAGATATGTTGCACCACACCCCCCTCCTTCAACGCCCCCTCAGGCTGGCCCTTCTCTTGGCCATGGCCTGGCTCCTGGGGCTGTCCGGGGGGTTCCACTCGCACGCGGCTCCCCAGGCTCCTCACCGCGCGGGGATCGTCTCCGAGCAGGCCACGGGGACCGTCGCGACGGCCGCCCCGCGCGCCGAGGAGCACTGCGCCCTCTGCGACTGGAAGGCGAGCACCCCCTACGCGCCGGTGACCGGCACCTGGCCGGGAGTGGCCATGGTGGTCTCGAGCGATCGCATCCTCGCGCCGGTCCGCGCGCCCCCGAGCCTCGCTCCCGAACGCTTCCAAAGCCGCGCCCCACCGCGCTTCCTCTCGATCGCCTTCAACGCTTAACGTTCGAAGGTCGAGCCGCCATGCGCGCTCGATCCGAAAGAGGAACCGCATGAACTTCGAGTCACGCCACCTGACGGCGCTGGGCTTGGCCGTCGGGCTGTTGGCCGCCGCCACGCCCGCCCGGGCCCAGGCCGAGGCCCCCGTCGACGGCCAGGACGCCGCCGACATCCTGAACGCCCTGACGCTCGACGCCCCCGCCCCGCAAGCCTCCGCGGCAGGGCCCCGGGGGCCCCAGAGCATGAACCCCGATCTCAGCTTCATCCTGGACGGGGCCCTCGCGGGCTTCAGCCAGGCCCCCGACCAGCGCGGCGGCCACGACCCCGCCAAGAACGGCTTCAACCTCCAGCAGCTGGAGCTGAGCGTCAAGTCGGTGGTCGATCCCTTCTGGCGCTTCGACGCCAACCTGGTCTTCAGCCAGTTCGGGGTCGAGGTCGAGGAGGCCTACGCCACCTCGCTGGCACTGCCGAGCGATCTGCAGCTTCGCGCGGGCCAGTTCCTGACCCGCTTCGGGCGCCTCAACCCCACCCACCCCCACAGCTGGGAGTTCGTCGATCAGCCCCTGGTGCTCGGCAAGTTCTTCGGCGGCGAAGGCAACCGGGGGCTTGGCACCGAGCTCTCATGGCTCTCGCCCTTGCCCTGGTACCTGGAGGTCGTGGGCTCGGCCACCGAGGCCGGCGGCGCCTCCACCGCGCGATCCTTCTTCGGAGCCCAGGACCTGGGCGTGCAGGGGCCGCTCGATCTCCAGGTCACCGGCGCCATCAAGCAGTTCTTCCCCCTGAGCGACGCCTGGTCCCTCTCCTGGGGCCTCTCGGGGGCCACGGGCCCCAACAGCAGCGGCCGCGCCAACCGCAGCGACCTCTACGGCACCGACCTGTACCTCAAGTACCGGAGCGTGGCGGGCGCGGACCCCACCGTCATCGGGCTGACGTGCGAGGCCCTCGCCCGCAACCGCCAGGTGCCGGGGGCGGTGCTGAGCGACGCGGGCGGCTACGCCTCGGCCTTCTGGAAGTTCGACCCCAGCTGGGCGATCGCCGCGCGCTACGAGTCCGTCACGGGGACGGCCAACGATCCGCTGGATCCCGAGTGGACCGGCACCAGGCAGCGCGCGAGCGCCAACCTCACCTACTGGCCCAGCGAGTTCTCGCGCATCCGGCTGCAGGGCAGCGCGGACCTGCGACGCTGGGTGAGCGAGCCGACCTATGCCGCCATGCTCGCCTTCGAGACCGTCATCGGGGCGCACGGCGCCCACGCCTTCTAAAAGGAGACCCCTTCATGCGCAAATGGATTTCCGGCCTCCTGCTCGGCGGCCTCGTCACCCTGTTCCCGCTCTCGGCCGAGGCCAAGGTCAAGGTGGTCGCGACCCTGCCCACCCTGGCTGCGATCGCCCGCGAGGTCGGCGGCGACGCCGTCGAGGTGACCTCGCTGGCGGGCCCCAACCAGGACGCCCACTTCGTCGACGCGCGCCCCAACCTGGCCCTTGCGCTCAACAAGGCCGACGTGCTGATGGTCAACGGCCTCGAGCTCGAGGCCGGCTGGTTGCCCGTGCTGCTCACGGGCTCGCGCAACAGCCGGATCCAGCCCGGCGCCGCCGGCTACCTCGACGCCTCGAGCCTGGTGCCCCTCAAGCAGATTCCCCAGCAGAAGATCGACCGCGGCATGGGCGACATCCACCCCGGCGGCAACCCCCACTACCTGACGGACCCGCGCAACGGCGGTCGCGTGGCCGTGGGGATCGCCGCCAAGCTCGCGAGCCTCGATCCCGCGAACGCGGCGGGCTTCAAGCGCCGAGCGAACGCCCTCAAGGCGGACGCCGAGGCCATCGCGAGCAGCCAGAGCAAGCGATTCGCCGACCTGCAGGTCGTCGAGCGGCACGTGGTGACCTACCACAACTCGTGGATCTACTTCCTCGACTGGCTGAACCTGATCGCCATCGGCACCATCGAGCCCAAGCCCGGCATCTCGCCCGATCCCGGGCATGTCGCCTGGCTGCTCGGCCACATGCGCAAGGTCCACGCCGACGTGATCATGCAAGAGGCGTACTACCCGACCCGCATCGGCAGCCTGCTCGCGAGCAAGGCCCAGGCGACGCTCGTCGTTCTGCCCGGCGGCGCCGACTTCGCCGGGGGCCAGTCCTACCTCGACTACGTCAAGGAGCTTACCGACAAGACCTACGCCGGCGTCGTGAAGGACACCGGCCGATGAGAGGGCCGCTCCTCGGCCTGCTCGCCCTGGTCGCGGCGGGCTGCGCCTGGCAAGCGGGCACGGGCTTCGGCACCCTGCTCCCCGCGGCGGTCTCGGCCGGCTTCGGCCCGAGCGCGAGCCGCCTGGATGCCCAGGGCTGGCTGAAAACCGACAACAGCATGCGCGTCAAGGTGGACGCCCTGACCCTCAAGGTCCGCGCCCTCTCGTTCTCCACCACCACGGCGGGCTCGGGCGCCGGCGGCACCTTCGACCCCGCCAACCCGCCCAGCGGCTACAGCCTCTGCCACAACGGCCACTGCCACCGCAGCGACGGCGCCCTGGTGGCCTACGAGGACATCCAGGCGGAGATGAACGGGGGAAAGGCCGGCGAGACGACCGTGCTGAGCCTCCCCGGCGCCGCAGAGATCGGCCTGCTCGCGGGCACCGCCTCGGTGCCGCTCGGCGCCGCCACCCCGAGCGCCATGCTGGCGAAGGGCACCTGGACCCGGGCGGTCCTCGAGATCGAGCGCCTGGAAGCCAGCGGCAGCGTGCTGGATCCCACCAGCGAGGCTCGCCTCGCCGGGCAGACCCGCACCTGGTCCTTCAAGCTCGTCCCCTCGCCGATGAGCAAGCGAATCTCGGTCGCCATCGACCGCTCCCAGCCCGACCGGGTGCGGATCGAGGGCCTGCTCGGCGTCAGCGAGACGATCATGGACCGGCTGGACTGGAAGGCCCTCGCCCAGAGCCCCGGCACCCTCGATCTAACGGCCGACGCCACCGCGAGCGCTCAGCTCGCCGAGAACTTCGCGCAGAGCGCCTTCGACCTCGACGTGACGCGCTAGGCGCCGCCTTATTAGGAGAATCCCCATGATCAAGCTCAAGCATCGCTTCGCGCCCCTGGCGGCCATCGCCCTCGCGCTCGGCCTCCACGCCGCGGGCTGCGCCCCCGAGAACACCGTCATCCCGAGCGAAAGGCCCACCCTGCCCCCCGCCACCGACACGCACGACGACGCGGGCGCCGAGGCCATCGCGCACATGGCCGAAGGCCCCGCCGCCCCGGTGACGGCCGTCGCGTTCGACGCGATGACGGGCGTTCCCCTGGTGGGCAGCGACCACAAGCGCTACGACATCGCGCTGGTCGCGAGCGACAGCCAGAACGTGGGCAAGGTCAAGCTCGACAGCGCCACAGCGCTCGACTACACCTTCTTCCTCAACGCCGACGTGGCGCTCGCCATCAAGGACGCGGCGGGCGAAGCCGTCGCGATCGAGCGGACGCTCGGCCCCATCGCGAGCAGCTCGATCGCGCAGCATTGCGTGGCGGAGCTCGGCGTGGGCCGCTACTTCCTCTACCTCGGCCCCACCCGGGAGTCCTCTTTGAGCCTCGTCGTCGAGGGCGGCGCGCACGACCATGAGCACTAGTCCGATGGCCCCCGTCGTCGAGGCGAACGGCCTCGTGGTCGGCTACCAGGGCAAGGCCGTGCTGCCGCCCCTCTCCTTCGCCATCCGCCCCGGCGAGCTCTGGGTGCTCGCCGGGCGCAACGGCTCCGGCAAGTCGACGCTGCTCAAGACCATCCTTGGGCTGCTTTCGCCGGTGGGCGGCGAGCTCGTGCACGCTCCGACGGCGAGCATCGCCTACCTGCCCCAGCGCCAGGCCCTGGACCCCATCGTGCCCATGCGCGCGCGCGACATCGTCGCCGAAGGGGTCGAGTCGGGCTGGAGCTTCCTCAGGCCGCTTCTGAACAGGGGCGAGAAGGAGCGGGTGCGCGAGGCCATGGCCTTCACGAGCACCGAGGCCCTCGCCGAGCGCAACTTCGCCGAGCTCTCCGAGGGCCAGAAGCAGCGGGTTCTGCTCGCGCGTGCGCTCGCCGCCCGCCCGCAGCTCATGCTGCTCGACGAGCCGACCTCGGCCATGGACCTGACCGCCGAGCAAGAAGCGATCGCGCTGCTCGACCGGCTGCGCAAGCAGCTGAACACCGCGGTGCTCCTGGTCAGCCACCACCTTCCCGCGGCGGTCAAGGCCGCCGACCGGGTGCTGTTCGTGGACGCCGAGCACCAGAAGGCCCTGGTGGGGCCCGTCGCCACCGTCGCGGCCGACCCGACCTTCCGCCGCCAGTTCGCCGGCCTGACCGGCGAGCTGAAACCCCTGGAATCGATTGCCAACGAGGACCGCCCTGCCCATGCCTGAAGCCATGCAACCCCTTCTCGACTTCCTCAACGGCTGGGAGCTGTTTCGCGACCCCATCCTCTGCGGCATGGGGGCCGGTGCCGTCCTCGGGATGCTCGGCGCGTTCATCGTCCTGCGCCGGATGGTCTTCATCTCGGCCGCCCTCTCGCAGGCGGCGGGCCTCGGCGTGGCGCTCGCCTTCTTCGCCCAGATCCACCTGGGGGTCGCAGCCGGCCTCGCGGACCCGCGCCTCGGCGCCCTGGTGCTGACCCTCCTGGCCGCGGGCCTCCTGCGGCGCGAGCCGAAAGGACGCCTCAGCCGCGAGGGGCTGCTCGGCATGGCCTATCTGGTGGGTGCTGCCGGCACCCTGATGGTCGGCACCCGGATCACCCAGGAGGCCCACGACATCCAGGCCATCCTCTTCGGGACCGGGGTGCTGGTGCGACCCTCGGACACCGCATGGGTCCTGGTCACGGCCCTCGTCCTGATCGCCCTGATGCTCTGGTGGCGGCGCGGGCTCGTCTTCGCGAGCTTCGACCCCGACGGGGCGAAGGTGCGGGGCCTTCCCGTGACCTTCCTCGGCGGCTTCATCCTGGTGGCGATCGCCTTCACCGTCTCGATCGCAACCCGCGCGCTCGGGGCGCTGCCGGTCTTCGCCTTCAGCGTGCTGCCCGCGATTTCGGCGATCGCCCTGGCGCGCAACCCCACCGCCGCCATGATCCTCGCGGCGCTCTTCGGGGCCCTCGGTGGCCTCGGCGGCTACATGCTGGCCTTCTTCGGGGACTTCCCGGTGGGCGCGAGCCAGACCGTGTTCTGCGCGCTGCTCGCGGTGCTCGCGATCGCGGCGCGGGCCCTGGCCCCCTCCCCGAAGCGCGCCTGAGCGTCATGGCCCGAGCTGGGGCCACCCGGACCAAACCCGCTCCGGACGCCCGGCTTTTTGCTGACGGCGCGGGGCCGATGGCGCAGAATCGTCCTCGGGATCATTCGCGCAGCGTCCCGTTCGCCAAGCGCCCCGCTTGATCCGAGGAAAGCGAGTCTCGAAAGGAAGACCCCATGACCAACAAGCTCTTCATCGCCGGTCTGGCCTTCGCCGCCACCGACGAAGACCTTAGGGCCTACTTCTCCCGGGTGGGCGAGGTGCTCTCGGCGCGCGTGGCGCGCGATCGCGAGACCCAGCGCTCGCGCGGCTTCGGCTTCGTCGAGATGGCCACCCCCGAGCTGGCCCAGCAGGCGATCGACACCCTCGACGGGTCGATGCTCGCCGGCCGCGCGATCACCGTCAAGGCCTCGGAGCCGCAGGAGCGCCGCCCCGCCGGCGGCCCCCGCCGGTACTGAGCAAGCGCGTCACGCCCCGCACCGCTCCCGGCGCGGGGCGTGACGCTGCAGTTTTCTCCGGAATTCGAACTCACCCTCCGCCCAGGCGGCGGCGCAGCAAGGCGGCCGCCTCCTCGGCCGTTCGCGGCGCGCCCAGGCCGAAGCCCTCGAGGCGCCGGAAGAGCTCGCCGAGCACGGGCGGCTCGATCCGCAAGGCGAGAAGCTCGTCGGATCGGGCGAAGACCTCCTCGGGGGCGCCGTCGAGGGCGATGGCGCCCCCCTGGGCCAGGACCACGACCCGATCGGCGATGGCGGGCACCAGGTTGATCTGGTGGGTCGCGATCAAGAGGGCCACGCCCCGGGCCTGGGCCAGGTGGTTGAAGAGGGCGATCACCTCGGCCCGGGCGACCGGATCCAGGTGCTCGAAGGGCTCGTCAAGCAGAAGCAGCTCCGGGGTGACGGCGAGCGCCCCGGCGAGGGCGACCTTGACGCGCTCGCCCCCGCTGAGCTCGTGAATGCCCCGGCCGCGCAGGGCCGAGATCCCGAGCTCCGCGAGGACGTCTTCGACCCTCCGCTGGACGGCGCTCTCGCTCCAGCCGCGGTTGCGGGGGGTGAAGGCCACGTCCTCCGCGACCGTCGGGGCCAGCAGCTGGTTCTCCACCTGCTGCATGAGCATGGCGAGGCGATCGCGCGTCGCCTCGAAGTTTCGCCAGGGCGCGCGGCCGAAAACCGCAAGCTGCCCCTCGCTCGGGGCGACGAGGCCCGCGATGAGGCGAAAGAGAGTGCTCTTGCCGGAACCGTTGCCCCCGAGCAGGGCCACGCGCTCTCGAGGGCGCAGGGTGAGGCGGCCCCGGTAGCAGAGGCGGGTCCCGCTCGCGAAGCGCAGGGCGAGGTCCTCGGCCTCGACCACGACGCTCACCGTCGCCCCCCCAGCCCCAGCGCGATCGCAGCCAGGGCGATCGCAAGGACGCTCAGCGCCTCCGACCGCAGGATCGCAAGCGCGAGCGAGGCGCCTCCGAGGAAGAGAGGGCAAAGGCCCGGCCCGTTGAGGCCTGGCGGGACGGGGGGGGCCATGCTTGCGCGATAGCCGCGCAGGAGCATGGCGTCGTACAGGGCCTCGCTCCGGTCCATGGCGTCCAGCACCAGGATGGCGAGGCAAGCGCCCAGGTTCTCCAGGCTGCGCCAGGGCCTCGCCCGGCGGATCCCCCCGCGCAGGCGCAGGGCGATCCACAGGTGGTCCCAGCGCTCGACGAGCAGGAACAGGGATCGGTAGGTCAAGAGCAAAGCATCGGGGAGCGGCGGAGGCAAGAGGGGCTGAAGGCTCTGGAACACGACCGGATAAGGGGTCGATCCCACCACGCTCAGGATGGCGAGCGCCGAGCCCACCGCCTTGAGCATCAGGGCGAGGGACTGGCCCCAGCTCCCTTCCCAGCTCGAGAGGGCGTAGAGGGCCGCGAACAGGGCCGCGTATCCCGCCAGGCGCAGCAGCGCGAGCAGCGGAAGGCGCGAGAAGGCCATGAGCGCAAGCCACCCGAGGGCGATGGCCGCGAGCGTCACCGGCGCCTCGGCAAAGGCCAGGGCGGCGACGGCCAGCGCCGCTCCGACGAGCTTGGAGAGCGGGGTCGCGCGCTGCAGCAAGCCCGGTGCCTGTGCCCATCGATCGAGCGCCCACGGGTCCATCACGCCTCCTCGATCAGGCCGGGGCGCACCCTGGCCAGGTAGCGCACGATCCCTGCCGTCACGGTCGCCTCGAGCAGCCACCCGATGGATCCGAGGCCGTAGGTGATGGCGAGGAAGAGCGAGAAGTCGGGCGGCGCGAGCCCCTCGTGCAACCGGGCGGGATCGATCCTGGCGAGCCAGACCACCGCGACCATGGCGCCGGTGCTGAGGGGCAAGACGAGCGCCGTCGTCGCGGCAGCCGCAAGCACGCTCGAGATCCCCCGGCGGCGCATGGCCCGGAACAGGATGGAGCCGAGCACCACCTCGATCGCGAGGATCGGCGCGTTCAGACCGATCACCGTCAAGCCGCCGTGGCCGAGCAGGGCGAGGACCAGGTCCACGATGAAAGCCGCGAGGAAGCCGGCGGAAGGACCGAGCAGGATGCCCGCGACCACGCTCAGATCGAGGTGATAGGGCAGCGGCAGGATTTCCGCCGACATCGCGACGACCATCAGCGCCGAGAGAAAGCCCAGGCGAGGCAGGGCCGCGCGCCCGCCCGGGCCGCGCGCCCGACGCAGGGAGAAAAAGAGCAGCAGCAAGGTCACGCTCCAGCCCGCAAGGACCAGCCAGAGCGGAAGGATCCCGTCGGGCAGGTGAAGATGGGACACGGCCTTCCCCCGCGGCACCAGGCGGCGATTCCAAGATGGAACCACGTCCATGGGGCCGAGGGCAGGTCCATTCCAGCCAACGAATCAGGGAAGAGTGACGATGCGCTTCGGGCGGGGCCCCCGGCCAAAACGAGTCCGCCAAAAACGATTGATTTATTAATTAACTTATGTGAAGATATCTCCAGCTTAACCTAACTCGTCTCTCGTCGTTCCCACTGTCCAGAGGAGAAGCAAATGAAGATCAACCAGTTCATGAGCAAGAACATCGTCAAGGTCACCTCGATCACCATGGTTCCCGAGGTCGCCCAGAAGATGCGCATGGAGAACATCGGGGTGATCCCGGTCGAGGAGAACGGTCAGCTCGTCGGTGTCGTGACCGACCGCGACATCGCCATCCACGCCGTCGCCAAGGGCGAGGTCAACCAGGCCGTCAAGGGCATCATGAGCAAGTCCCTCGTGACGGTGGGACCGAACACCAGCGTCGAAGAGGCGATCCAGACCATGCTCCAGAACAACGTTCGTCGCCTGCCCGTCACCGAGAACGGCCACCTGGTCGGGATGGTCTCGCTCGAGGACCTCACCGAGGCCGGCAGCGACCAGGACCTCCTGAAGGCCCTGCGCACCTTCCACAAGAAGACCAAGCACACTTAGCCCCTGCGACCTCGCAATTCCGGGCCCCGGTCGTGCATGCGCGGCCGGGGCCCGGTGCTGCGCGCCCGAGCACCAACGGCCAAGGCCTGCTCAGCGACCGGGTGTGCCGGGCCCCAGGCACCGCGCCAGGGCCTCGGCGAGCAACGGAGCAATCGAGACCGCCTCGAGCCCCGGCCAGGGGCTGCGCGGCGAGAAGGGGATCGAGTCGCTCACCACGAAGCGCCGGATGCCGAGCGAGCGAATGAGGCCTTCGGCCTCTGCGGCCATCACGGGGTGAACGGCGGCCACGTCGACGGCGCTGACGCCGCGCTGCCTGAGGTGGGTGGTCACCTGCCGGATCGTGCCGCCGGTCGTCACCATGTCGTCGACGATGATGGCCTCTCGGTCCTCGAACTCCCCGAAGAGCTTGACGACCTTGGGGGCGTCGGGGGCAGGGCGCTCCTTGAGGGCGATGCCCAGCGGGACGCCAAGCAGAGAGGCGAAGTGGCCCGCGCGCTTGATGCCGCCCGCGTCGGGGGCCACCACGACCGTCCGCTCGGGAGAAGCGATCGCGAAGCGCGAGGCGAGAAGCTCGAGCGCGCTGCGCTCGAACACCGGCAGGGTGAAGAAGCCGGCGATGGCGGGGCTGTGGAGGTCGAGGGTGACGAGGTGGGTCACCCCGCTCGCCTGGAACAGATCGGCGACCACCCGGCAAGGGATGGGGGAGCCCGGCCGGGCGAGGCGCTCCCCGCGCGAATAGCCGAAGTAGGGCACGACGGCGACGATGCGCTCGGCGCCGGCGCGGCGCGCCGCATCGGCCATCAAGGCCAGGGTCATGACGCGCGAGTCCACCGGCGGGGCGCTCGAGAGCACCAGGGCGACCGGCAGGCCCGCCACCTCCGCTCTCAGGCACACCGAGCGCTCACCGTCCGCGAAGGCGCCGAGATCCGCCTCCCCCACCGCGAGGCCGGTGGCGGCGGCGAGCGCCTCCATCAAGGAGGCATGGGCCTGCGCGCCGAAGATCCAGCCGCGCGGGGTCATCGCGAAGCCCTCCATGTCGAAACCCTAGCCCCCGGGATCCTAGAGCAAAACCCTCCGGCCTACAGCAGCGGGCCATCCGTGGTCGGGGCCAAGGCCTCCGTCGCGAGCAGGAGCAAGAGGCCCTCCGACGTCTCGCGAAGCGGGGTGGCGAAGGGGCGGCAGAGGGCCTTCATTCGCGCGCGGATGGCGTCGAACTCTTGAGCCTCGGCGAGATCCACCCGCGCGAAGCGCAGGCGGACGGGCAGCATCCTGAGGCGAAAGGGCGCCCCCGCTCTCAGCTCGAGCAGGAACAAGAAGGACCAGTCGTTGCGCAGGAGGGGATCCACCGCGTAATCGTCCAGGAAGTCGCCCGTGTCGTAGAGGATGAGGCCGTTCTCTCGGCGCTCCACCGCCTGGAACAGGTGCGCGGAGTGCCCGTGGACCACGTCGACGCCGCACCCCAGGGCGGCCCGGGCGAAGGCCCGAAAGCGCGCCGGGGGCTCCGTCACCATGTTCGGCCCCCAGTGCAGCGAGAGGACGACGAGCCCGGCACCTCGGCTGCGCGCCTCGAGCGCCGCCGCCTCGACCCGCGCCAGGGCGCTCGAGCCGGCGCGGATCTCCGCGTAGTGGGTGCCGGGGTGATCGGGGCCCGCGGCGAAGGCGGGCTCGTTGTCCGTCAGCCCGATGACGGCGATGCTCAGGCCCGCCGCCTCGAAGAGGGCGGGAGAGCGCGCCTCCTGCTCGCTGCGGCCCGCCCCCGCGTGGGCGATGCCCGCCGCCTCCAGGTGGCGGATGGTGTCGAGCAGCCCCTCTTCCTCGAAGTCGAGGGAGTGGTTGTTGGCGAGGCTCACGCAGCGGACGTTGGCGGCACGCAGCACCCCCGTGGCCCGGGGATCGGCCCGGAAGTGGAAGACCTTGGGGGTGCGCGACCAGGGCCTGGCGTGCGTGGTCAGCGCGCACTCCAGGTTCGCGATCGCCCCGTCGGACCGGCGCAAATGAGGGAGCACCGTCCCCCAAGGGGTGTCCGGCAAGGTCTCGCGAAGCGCCTCGTTGACGCCCCTCCCCAGCATGACGTCGCCCACGAAGGCGAGCGTGACCGATCCGGCTCTCATGACCGCCTCGCTTTGCGCGCGCCGCGCGAGGCGCATCATAGCCGTCCGACGGCCCCGGCTCAAGCAATCGATCGAGCGGCATGCCTCGCACCGCGCGGTCCCTCGCCTCTGCTATACTCGGAGGCGAGGAAGAAACCATGCCCACCTACGCCGAAAGCGCCCTGGCCATCCTGAAGGCTCGCGGCTACCGCATCACCAAGCCGCGCCGCCGGGTCGTGGAGCTTCTCGAACAGTCCGACACGGCGCTGTCCCCCTATGCCATCAAGGACCTCCTGGACGCCGCCGGCGAGCACGTCGACACGGTCAGCATCTACCGGATCCTCGAGTGCCTCGAGGAGAACCACCTGGTCCACCGGGTGCTGACCACGGGCAAGGTGCGCCGCTGCGACCTCGAGGCCGACGCTCACTGCCACCTGGACCAGGCCGAGCACTGCCATCACAACCTGGTCTGCCGCGCCTGCGGCGCCATCGAGGAGCTCCACTGCCCCGGCCTTTCGAGCCTCGAGGCCGAGCTCTCCCTGCGCGCGGGCTTCCGGATCGAGGCGCACCACCTCGAGTTCACGGGCCTGTGCGGCAAGTGCGCCGCCCCAAAGGGAGCGAACTTTCCGTCTCATCTGACATAACCATCGAATTTTTCGCATGCTAGGCTAAAAAGTGTCACCCCCATCCCGGGAGAGTGCTCGACATGGTCCTGCCGCCGCGGCGTCCCCTCAGCCCGCAAGACTGGCCTCTCCAGCGCACGCTGGTGGTCCTCTTCCTTCTGATCGTCACCCTCTCGCTGCTCCCCCTCTCGCTGCTGCACGCCCACAACACGCGCAGCGTTCTCGAGCAGAACACCCGCGAGCGCATGCTGGTCGCCGCCCGCGACACCGGCACCGAGATCGAGGCCTATCTCGCTCGCCTGCTCGAGCACGCCCGCTTTCTCGCCAGCGACCAGCCCCGAATGCGGGCCTTCCTGCTCGGCATCGGCAGGCCCGGCGCGAGCGCCGAGCTCTGGGCCGACAAGCCGGCGGTGACGGGCATCCGCAAGCTCCGCGGCTACCTCAGCATCGCCGCCCTGAGCCCCGAGGGCAGGGTGATCTGGCAGGACGGGGAGGACGTCCGGCCATGGCTTCCGGCCCTGGCACCCGACATCCGCGAGGCCCGCGCCGGCAAGGCGGTCCCCTCCGACATTCTCAGCGACGGCCGTGGCCGGGCGGTGGCGATCGCGGTCGTCGCACCGGTGCGGCGCACCCCCGCCGATCGTCCGAGCGCCCTGCTGGTGCTGGTCGATTCGCTGGGGCCTCTGCGCCGCATCGTGGCCCACGACCGGAGCAGCATCGGGCCGAGCAGCTACGGCGTGCTCCTCGACCAGGACCGCAAGCGGCTGATCCACGGGGCGGATCCGGCCCTGGAGGGCCTCGAGGCCCCCTGGTTTCCCGCGGATTTCGAGCTCACCCGTGACCGGCCCCTGATGCCCCGTTTCTTCCGGGCCTACCTCACCTTCGAGCGTGGGCCGGGCTGCGGCATGGTCGTGTTCCTGCGCAGCAAGCCCTGGAGCTACTCGGTGCTGGTGCCGGAGTCGTACTACCTGGCCCCGATCTGGCGCGCGCTTCGCCAGGACGCCATGCTCTTCCTGGGGCTGCTCGTCGCCCTGGCCGCACTCGCCTACCTCCTCGGGCGCTGGTACCTGCGCCCCATCGCCGACCTCAAGGCCACCGCCCTGGCATGGCAGCACGGCCAGTTCGGTGCGCGCGCCGTCCCCGCGGGGCGCAACGAGATCGGCGCGCTCGGCGAGACCTTCAACCAGATGGCCGATCAGATCCAGGGCTACACCCGCGACCTGGAGTGCATGGTCGGCGCGCGCACCCGTGAGCTGATGCAGCTCAACGAGGTCCTGCGCGAGCGCGAGCGCAAGCTCGTGCAGGCCCAGCACATCGCCCAGCTCGGCAGCTGGGAGTGGGACCTGACGCAGGACCGCATCACGTGGAGCGAGGAGTACTACCGCATCACCGGCAAGGATCCCGCGCGCTGGAGCCCGACCATGGACAACTTCCTGGCATCCATCCACCCCGAGGACCGCCCGCGCGTCGAGCAGGCCATCCAGGCGGCGATCCGGGGTGAGGCGGGGTACGACGTCGAGTTCCGGCTTGCCGAGGCCGGCGACGGAATCCGCACCATGCACGCGCAGGGCGAGATCCTGTGCGACGAGGCGGGTAAGCCGCTTCGCATGTACGGCTTCATCCAGGACGTCACCGAGCACAAGCGGCTCGAGGACGAGCTGCGGCGGCGCTACGAGGGCCTCAAGGAGCTCGATCGACTCAAGAACAGCTTCATCAACGCCCTCACCCACGAGCTGCGCACCCCGCTCACCGCGGTCCTGGGCTTCGCCGAGCTGCTCGAGGACGAGCTCGGCGGCCCCCTGCTGCCCGATCAGCGCGACTTCGTCCACGAGATCCAGCGCGGCGCAAGGCGCCTGGAATCCCTGCTCAACGACCTGCTCGACTTCGTGCGGATCGAGGCCGGGACCTTCCACCTCAACCTCTGCGAGGCCGACTTCACGGCCAAGGTCCGCGAGGCCATCGACGACCTGGAGCATCAAGCAACCGAGGCGGACGTCACCCTCCAGGGCCCCGCCCCGGACGCGCCGGTGACGCTGTGCATGGACGCGCGCCGCATCAAGCAGGTGCTCTCCAACCTGCTCTCGAACGCGATCAAGTTCTCCCCCAGGCAGGGGGTCGTGACGGTGCGGATCCTGCGCGAAAACGGCCGGCTGCGCTGCGAGATCCAGGACCAGGGCGAGGGGATCGCCCCCGAGAAGCAGGCCTTACTCTTCCGGCGCTTCGTCCAGCTCGAGAACGGGGTGCGCAAGGGGAAGGGGGCGGGGCTCGGCCTGAGCATCAGCAAGGCGCTCGTCGAGGCCCACGGCGGGGAGATCGGGGTGCTCAGCGCCCCGGGGCAGGGCAGCACCTTCTGGTTCAGCCTGCCCCTCGAAAGGGGCGGGCAGGTCCTCAGCCCGGGTACTTCCGGACCGGGACCTCGACCCTGACCTTCGCCCCTCGGCGGAAGACGAAGGTCATCGGCACCTTCTGGCCGTCGCGCAGGGCCCGCTTCGGCCCGTAGATCATCAGGTGGGCGCCGCCCGGCTCCAGGCTCGCCTTTCCTTTGGCTGGCAAGGCGAGGAAGGGGATGGGCTGCATGCGCATGACGCCGCCGCGCATGGCCATGGTGTGGATCTCCACGCGATCGGCCACCTCGGTCGTCACCTCGATCAGGGCGTCCTCCTGGTCGCTGGGGTTCCGGAAGCCCGCGTACCCCGCCAGGACGCGGGCCGTCGGGGGAGCCTCGCGCAGCCAGGGCTCCTCCACGCTCACCGAAGCGGCGGCCAAAACAGGAGCGGCCCAGCAGGAGAGGACGACGGCACCGAGGGCGAAGCGTTTCATGGCGAGAGGCTCCTATGAAGCGAGGTGCAGGGTCTGGCGGAAGGCCCCCGGCGGCAAGGGGGTGAGGAAGCGGCTCTGCAGGCGGCCTTCGGGGTCGATCACGAAGAAGTCGAGGGAGTGGTTGAGCTCGTAACCCTGGCCGGACTTGCCGGGCGTCTTCTCGACCTGCACGCCGAAGGGGCGGATCACCGCCGCCATCCGGGCGCGATCGGGGCGCAGGCCCACGAAGGTCGGCGCGAAGTAGGGCACGTAGCCCGCGAGGACCTCGGGGGTGTCCCGCTCGGGGTCGAGGGTGACCAGGACGACCTGGACCCGCTCGGCATCCTTGCCGAGGGCCTTCATCTCCTTGGCCAGCTCGCTCAGGCCGGTGGGGCAGGCGTCAGGGCAGCCCGTGTAACCGAAGTAGACCACCAGCCACTTGCCGCGGTAGCTGGACCAGCTCGCGGGCTTGCCGTGATGATCGGTCATGGGCACGTCGGCGAGCGGCGCCGTGCCCCTGGGCGGCATCAGGACGAGCGCAGCGAGCAGCCCGATCGCCAGGGCGCAAAGCCCTCCGACAAGCCAGGTCCAGGGTCGCCGGATACCGCCCATCAACGTGCCTCCCCTTGCGCGTGCCGAATACCACCAGTCTACCGAGCATCCCCCCGTCCGTCGAGGCACCCGCCTGCGAACGACAAATCGCCCCAGGGATCCTTATGCATTCTTGCCTTCAGGTTAGAGAATCCCTGGTGCATTGTGATAGGACCCGGGGGCGGTGAAGCACCCCCGCTTCCTGGCTTCCTGGCTTCCTGTATCGAGTCCCGACATCGAGTCCCGACATCGAGTCCCGAGAAGAAGAGGAGGAGGATCCCGTGAAACACATCGGTCTGATCATCACCCCCCTGATGGCGCTGGCGCTCATGGGCGCCGGGGCGGCCAATGCCATCCCCAGTCAGCCCGGCACCATGACCCTTGCCGCCCAGAGCGTCAAGACGGAAAAGAAAACCGTCACCAAGACCACCAAGTCCCACAAGAAAGTGGCCCCCAAGGGGGGTGGCGGTGGCGAGATGAAGCGCGAGCATGAAAAGGCTCAAAAGCACATGGAGAAGAAGTCCGAGACGAAGACCGAAAAGAAGCCCATGAAGTAAGCCCGCAGCGGCATCAGATTGGCTGGCGAGGCGCAGTGGTCACTGCGCCTCGCCTCACGAACAAAGCCAGGCAGCCAGGAGTCCCAGCGCCAGGACCGGCGGGGTCAGCAGCAAGCCGTAGCGCAGGTACTCCCCCCAGCCGACCCTGAACCCCTTGGCCCCCAAGAGGCCCATCCACAAGAGGGTCGCGAGCGACCCGTAGGGGGTCAGCTTGGGCGCCACGTTCGCGCCGACCACGCTCGCGGCGATCGCCGCGGGGGTGGCTACCTCGGGCGCGTGCTGGAAGCTCAAAAGGCCGAGCAGCAAGGCAGGAAGGTTATTGAGGCCCGCCGCGAGGGCCGCGATGGATCCCCCCACGGCGAGCGGGCGCAGACCGGGGTCGACGGCGAGCCAGCCGGCCGCGAGCAGGGCCTGGCCGCCCGTTCGTGCGACCGCCTCGACCATGACGAACAGGCTCAGGGCGAAGACGGGGATGTCCCACGGTGTCAGGCGCGGCACGTCGATGAGCGCGAGCTGGCCCGAGGCCAGGCCCAGCGCGAGCAGGCCCAGGGCCACCGCCCCCACCACCCAGCACACCGGCCAGTGGAAGGCGTGGGCGAGCCCGAACCCGAGCCCGAGGGCCGCGAGCGCCGCCCAGCCGGCCGCGAACATGGGCCCGGCGGGCCGACGGGGCGCAGCGGCCTCGAGGGCGAGTCGCTCGGGGACCTGCGAACGGAACGCGAGCCAGCCGAAGCCCAGCGAGGCGAGGCCCAGGACCAGGCTGGGAACGGCCATCATGCGGGCATACTCTCCGAAGCCGATGCGGAAGTAGTCCGCCGCCATGATGTTGGTGAGGTTGCTCGTGACCAGGGGCGTGCTCGCCACGTCGATCAAGAAGCCCACCGGAAAGAGGTAGGCGTAGGCCTGCGCGCGGGTCGCCCCGCTTTTCAGCAGCAGCTCGGCGTAGATGGGCACCAGGATCAGCATGGCCCCGTCGTTGGCGAGCACCGCGGTGGTCGCCCAGGCGAGCAGCATCAGGCCCCACCAGGCGCGCCGGCCGTCGCCGCCGCTCGCCTGGGCGATTCGCCGGGCGCACCAGGCGAAGAACCCCGCGCGATCGAGCACCAGCGAGATCACCATGAGGCCGAGCAGGGTGAGGGTCGCATCCCAGACCAGCCCCCACACCGTCGCGATCGCGGACAGCGGAGCGAGCCCGCTCGCCATCAGGACGGCGGCCCCCGCCAAGGGCGGCGCCACCACCGGCAGGCGGAAGGGCCTGACGACGATCAAGAGGATGCAGAGCGCGAGCAGCGCCACTGAGAAGTAGTAAGCCATGGTCATTGGGGGTTAGAATTCTCTTGCTGTCATGAAAGGAGCAAACCTCGTGTCCGACGTCGTTATCTACCACAACCCGCGCTGCAGCAAGAGCCGCCAGGCCCTGGGCCTCATCGAGGAAGCGGGCGTCACCCCTTCGGTCGTGAAGTACCTCGACCACCCGCCGACCTTCGAGGAGCTCGACGGCCTGCTGCGCAAGCTCGGCATGGAGCCCCAGGCCCTGATGCGCACCGGCGAGGACCGGTACAAGGAGCTCGGGCTTTCGACCAGGCCCCTCTCGCGCGAGGAGGCGATCCGCTTGATGGTCGAGAACCCCATCCTCATCGAGCGGCCCATCGTCGTGAAGGGCGACAAGGCCGTGGTGGCCCGCCCGCCCGAGCGCGCGCAGGAGCTCTTGGGCTAACGCTTGGCCTCCTGGATCGCCCGGGTCTCGCCGACCACCTGCCTGAAGGCCTCGAAGCCCGGCTTGTGGCGGCCCCGGGCGGTCATCAGGCCGAAGGTCCCCTCGGTCGGGTAGAACGGCAGGGTGGGCGGGTCCATCAGCTCGTAGAAGACCCCGAACACGAAGCGATCCTTGAGCGGCGATCGCGCGATGGTGTTGAGCATGGCCCGGGTCGACTCGGCGGTCCAGCGCGCCTGGCGCTCTTCGCCGAAGGCGGTGAGGCAGCCCGTCTCGCAGACGGCGCCCTCCTTGCCGTAGCGCCGCATGACGTCCTCGACGTGGGCGAGGCCGGGCCAGGCGCTCCAGTCGTGGAGGTGCGAGTAGTTGCCCGGGTAGAAGTCATAGCCGACCACGTCGATGGCGCCGGAGGCCTCCTTCATGACCCCCTCTAGCGCGTCGTGCCAGGGGATCGAGAAGGTGTCGCACACGTTGATCACCGTCTTGACCTGCCAGCCGGGACGCCGGGCCTTGAAGCCCTCGATCGCCGCTCTGGCCTCGATGAAGACCCGCGCGTCGTGCTCCCTGGGGATCGGGTCCAGGATGGTGTTGAACTCGTTGCCGAGCTGCAGGTAGCTCACCCCCGGCCCCAGGGCGTCGACGGCGGCCTCCACGTAGACGCGGTAGCGCACGAAGAAGCCCTCGGGATCCCGCTTGAGCAGCTCCACCGCCCAGTCGGGGTAGCTGCCCAGGTTGACCTTGACCTTCATCCCGCGCGAAAGGCTCCCCTCCACCTGCTCGCGCAGGGCCGAGAGCCCCGCGGGGTCGATCGGGGCGTCCGAGGTGGGCTGCAGCTTGCTCCACGGCGCATCGAAGCGCAGCAGGCCCACGCCGAGCGCCTGGGCGGCGTCCAGCTGGGCGGCAGGGGCGATCGCCCCCTGGGCCTCGCTTGATGGGTGCCAGCTGATCCCCCAGGCGAAGTCCCGGGGGATCTCGGTCGAGAGGGCGGGGGGCGGCGGCCAGAAGGGGTGATAGGCGAGCGTGGCGATGAGCGCCAGGGGCGTGATGCCGAGCATCGCCCGTCGAGGCCATTTCGAACCGAACACAACCGTCCCTTTCCAAGTCGTGGCGCTGGATTGCAAGGCAATCATACGCCAAAAGGCACGAGAGTTTGAACTCTCGTGCCTCGTTCGACCGGAAGAAGAAGCTAGTCAGCGTAGGACTGGCGCAGGTCCTTGAGGTCCTTGAGCTCCTCGCGGGTGGCCTGGAGCTCGCCCTTGAGGGCGCGGATGCCGGCCTCGAGCTCGGCGATCTTGTTGGCGATCCCCACCGCGTCCTGCTGCTTGGCCTTGATGGCCTCGGCCAGGATCTCGTCGCGCAGGCCCTCCAGGTCGCCGATCTTGCGCTCCAGGGTGGCGATGTTCTTCTCGGTCTGGCCGATCTGGGCGTCGGTCTTGGCGATCTGGCCCTGGGTGCTCTTGATCTGGCCCTGGACCTTGGCCTGCTTGCCGAGCAGGCGCTCGATCTGCTGCTGGGTCAGGTTCAGCTCGCCGATCTTGGCGTCGCCCTTGGTCTCGAGGCGGGTGCGACGGACTTCGAGGAAGTGGCTCTCGAGGCCGTTGAGGGCCTGCTGGGTGTTGGTGTCGACCAGAGCGCCCTCGGTGCCGTGCAGGAGCTCCTCGGCGCGCCTGGCCTGCTGGGAGGCCGCCTCGCGCTTGGCCGCGGCGAGCTCGTCGTCCCCGCGGGCCTCGGCCGGAAGGGTCTTGAGGTACTGCTCGTAGTTCTTGGCGCCGTTGGCATCGTCGTACAGGACGCGGTGCTGCTGGGAGAGCTGGGCCTCCTTGGCGAGCAGGGCGTCCTGCTCGGTCTTGAGGTTGCCGATGCGGCCGTCCACCAGCTCGAGCTGGTTGCAGATGGCGTTGATCTCGGCCTGGAGCTGGGCCTTCTCCTTGGTGGCGCCCTTGATCTCGCCCTTGATCTCGTTGGCCTGCTGCACCTTCTCGGCGAGCACCTCCTTGAGCTCGGCGCGCTCGCGGTGCGCGTCCTTCAGCTCTTCCTGGTTGCGGCCGAGGGCCTTGTTGAGGGTGCCGATCTCCTTGTCGATGCGCAGCACCTGGTTCTTGATCGACGAGCCGGAGGCCGTGGTGGCGCCGGTCGAAGGTAGATTGAAGTTGACGCGATCGCCCGGCAGCGGCCGGGTCGAAGTGGGCTCCTGGGGAGCTTCCGGCTTGGGGCGCTGCGTGACGCCGCCCTGCAAGGAGGCCCAGTTGATGCTGTAGAGCTTGCCCTGCGAACCGTTCGCCTTGTCCATCGGAATCCCCTCCTGAACCCGCCGTCAGCTGGCGGCAATCTTGACTGACATGTCTATCGACGCCCGAGCGCAGATCTTGCGCGGTCCCCAAGACCCTGCCATGGTAGACTGTCAAGAATAAGACTATCCCTTCGCGCCCGCTCTTCCGGTGCGCCGCTTCAAAGGATCGACGATGGAACCCACCATGGAAGCCAACCCGAACGCGCATCGCCTCATCCGCGCCGCCCGCCGCCTGCCGAACGATCGCCCCCCGGTCTGGATCATGCGCCAGGCGGGCCGCTACATGGCCGAGTTCCGCGCCATCCGCGCCAAGGTGGACTTCCTGACCCTCTGCCGCACCCCGGACCTGGCCGCCGAGGTCACCATGCAGCCCATCGACAAGGTGGGCGTGGACGCGGCGATCATCTTCTCGGACATCCTCATCCCGCTCACCCCCATGGGCATGGACGTCCAGTTCGACGACAAGGGGCCTCACCTGCTCAACCCCCTGCGCACCATCGCCGACATCGAGCGGATGCGCGTGCCCGTCGCCGCCGAGGAGACCCCCTACACCGGCGAGGCCCTCAAGCTCACCAAGAAGGCGCTCGGCGGCAAGCTCCCCTTGATCGGCTTCGCCGGCGCTCCCTGGACGCTCGCGGCCTACATGGTCGAGGGCGGCGGCAGCAAGAACTACAGCCACATCAAGACCCTGATGTACCGCGAGCCCGCGGCCTTCCACCTCCTGATGGACAAGCTCGCCGACACCCTGATCGACTACCTGCGCTACCAGATGGAATCCGGCGCCGACATCGTCCAGATCTTCGAGAGCTGGGGCGGCTACCTCTCGCCCGAGGACTACCGCACCTTCGCCCTGCCCGCCACCAAGAAGATCATCGCGGGCATCCAGGACATGGGCAAGCCCGTCATCCTGTACATGAACGGCGCGGGCCACGTCCTCGAGGACCTGGCGAACTCCGGGGCCGACTGCGTCGGCATCGACTGGCGCGTGGACATCGGCCAGGCCTTCGACCGCATCGGCGATCGCGTCGCCATCCAGGGCAACATGGATCCCTGCCGCCTCTACGGCAGCCCCGAGACGATCCGCGCCGAGGTGCGCCGGATCGCCGAGGCGGTGGGCGATCGCCCCGGCCACATCTTCAACCTCGGCCACGGCATCCTGCCGGACGTGCCGGTCGAGCACGCCCAGGCCTTCGTCCAGGCCGTCAAGGAGCTCGCCGCCTCCCCGGTCGCCTGAGCCCTTCGATGACTCCCGCGACCCAGGCCGTCAAGGCCTACCTTCAGGATCTCCAGGCCGGCATCGTCGCGCACCTGGAGCGCATCGACGGGGGCTGCTTCCTGCGCGACGCGTGGGAGCGCCCCGCGGGCGGCGGCGGCCTCACCTGCCTGATCGAGGGCGGCGACGTCCTCGAGCGGGGCGGCGTCGCCTTCTCCCACGTCACGGGCACCCAGATGCCCCCCTCGGCCACGGCCCACCGGCCCGAGCTGGTGGGCGGCTCCTGGGAGGCCATGGGCGTCTCCTTGGTCCTGCACCCGCGCAACCCCTACGCGCCCACCGTCCACATGAACGTGCGGTTCTTCTCGGCCACCAAGCCGGGGCTGGATCCGGTCTGGTGGTTCGGCGGCGGCATGGACCTGACGCCCTACTACGGCTTCGAGGAGGACGCGCAGCACTTCCACCGGGAGTGCCGCGACGCCCTTGCGCCCTTCGGCGACGACTACCACCCGCGCTTCAAGACGTGGTGCGACGAGTACTTCTACCTCAAGCACCGCCAGGAGCCGCGCGGGATCGGCGGGATCTTCTTCGACGATCTCTCGGACCAGGACTTCGAGTTCAGCTTCGCGCTCATGCAAAGCGTGGGCGACCACTTCCTGGGGGCCTACGCGCCGATCCTGGACCGTCGCAAGGACACGCCGTACGGCGATCGCGAGCGAGACTTCCAGGCCTATCGCCGGGGCCGCTACGTCGAGTTCAACCTGGTCTGGGACCGGGGCACCCATTTCGGGCTCCAGTCGGGCGGCCGAACCGAATCGATCCTCATGTCCATGCCCCCCGTGGCGGCGTGGCGCTACGACTATCACCCCGAACCGGGCACTCCCGAAGCCAGGCTCTACACGGACTTTCTCATCAACAAGGATTGGATCTAGCCCATGTCCGCTTCCCTCTACCTCTGGATCAAGGCCCTTCACGTCATCGCCGTCATCGCCTGGATGGCCGCCATGCTCTACCTGCCCAGGCTCTATGTCTACCACGCCATGGAGACCGACCAGGCCGTCATGGACCGCTTCCAGGTCATGGAGCGCCGCCTGCTGCGCGCCATCATGAACCCGGCGATGATCGTGAGCCTGCTCGCGGGCCTCGCCATGATCTGGATGAACCCCGCCCTGCTCAAGATGCCCTGGTTCCACGTCAAGCTGACCATGCTGGTCGGCATGTTCGCCTGCCACGGCATCTACTCGGCTGCGCGCACCAAGCTCATCGCCAACCCGCGCTACAAGTCGGACAAGTACTTCCGGGTCCTCAACGAGGTCCCCACCCTCCTGATGATCGTCATCGTCATCATGGTGATCGTCCGCCCCTTCTAAGCCTGATCCCCCGCCCCCCGGTGGGGCGGGGTTGAGCGTCTAATAAAACTGTTCCATCAAGCCGCTTATAGCGGCCAAACTCGACACATGCCTGGTTTTATTAGATGCGAGGAGGGGTGGGGGGATAAAATCAAGTTCCTTTTCACATGGAATTGATTTAGTTTTAATTCTCTGTTGAGAATGTCCCGCCGCCATGGGGCCGACAACTCCGAGGTAACCCCACCTCGTTACCTCGGAGATCGCCATGGACGTCGCAAAGCTCGGCGCAACCCCCACCTTTCCGCAGCGCAAGGCGCCTCAGCCGAGCGCCGCGCCTGCGAGCGCCAGCGCCGCCACCATGCCGGCGGACAGCCTCACGCTTCAGCGCAAGGTCCTCGCCCTCGAGCTTCCGCCCCTCAAGGCCGGCCAGAAGTTCGAGATGGACGGTGAGGCGGACGGCACGTCGTTCGGCGGCACCGCCACGGTCAAGGCGCGCAGCGACAAGCAGCTCGAGATGACGCTCAACGCCAAGGTCCTCTTCTTCACCAAGAAGATCGACCTGAGCATCGAGACGCGTCCCGACGGCAGCGTCAAGGCGACGGCCATCGAGCCCGGCGAGGAGAAGCCCATGTTCTCGGGCGTCTTCAAGCTCCAGTCCCAGGAGGGCGGCAAGGCGATCCTCAAGGACGCCTCCGGCAAGCCGGGGACCCTCACCCAGCACCCCGACGGCGCCATCTCCATCCAGCTCGACACCATCAAGCTCGACCTGAAGGCCTGACAGGCCGCGCCCGTTTCGTTCGGCGTTCACCGGGAATAATGAACCGGCCCATCCCCGAGGGGGTGGGCCGGTTTCACGTTCGCTTGGAGAGGTCGATGAAGAAGTTACTCGCTGCCCTGGCCTTCACCGTCGGGCTTGGTTCCCTCCACCTTCCGGCCTTCGCCGCCACGAGCTTCGAGCCCGGGATCGAGTGGAAGACCCTCGAGAGCGATCACTTCCGGGTCAACTACCCGCCCGGCCTCGAGCAGCTCGGCCGCCGCGTCCTGGCCTACGCCGAGGACGCCCACAAGAAGGTCGCCCCGTACATGGGCGTCACGCCCTACGAGAAGACCGAGATCGTCTGCTTCGACACCTACGACGACACCAACGCCAACGCGAGCAACTACCCCCACAACCGGATCATGCTCAACCTGCACCCGCCCTCGCCCGACTCGGGCTTCGCCATGGGCCGGTACGACGACTGGATCCGGTACGTCATCCTCCACGAGTACACCCACATCATCCACAACAACGCGACGCCCTGGCATCTGGTGCAGCTCAACGCCATCCTGGGCCAGCTCTTCTTCAGCAACGTGCAGCTCCAGGGTATTCCGCGATCGCTGACGGCCTACATCCCGCAGCTCATGCTGGAGAGCCCGCGGTTCGTGACCGAGGGCTGGGCCGTCACCACCGAGTCCAAGTTCACCCCCGGCGGCCGCGCCAAGGAGGGCGACCTGGACATGCGCCTGCGCATGGCGACCCTCGAAGGCAAGCTCTACGGCATCGACCAGGTCAACGGCTCCTACGAGCTGGAGTGGCCCACGGGCGGCAACGAGTACGACTACGGCACCGCCTTCTTCCAGTACCTGATCGAGGCCTACGGCGAGGACAAGCCCCCCGCGATCCTGCGCGCGCTCGGCAGGTCCCCCTTGCTCGGCATCGACTTCGCCGTCGGCCAGGTCATCCCGGGCAAGAACGGGACCACCCTCTGGAACGAGACGATGGCCTGGCTCAAGCGCCGCACCGCGCGCCAGGTCGCGCAGATCAAGGAGCAGCCCCTCACCGAGGCCCGCGCCCTGACCGCCGGCGGTCGTCACCACCATCATCCCCGCTGGCTGTCGGACGGCTCGGTCACCGTCACCGAGTCGTACAAGGGCAAGAGCTCGGCGCTGGTAAAGGTCGCCACGGGCGAGCAGCCCGGCATCACCCGCCTCTTCGGAAAGGCCGCGATCGGCGATGCGGTCCCCACCAGCGATGGCCGCTTCATCTACTACGCCACCCAGGGCGAGGATCGGTACGCGAGCTACTCGGACCTCTACCGCTTCGACGCCGCGAGCCGCCAGGTCAAGCAGCTCACCACCAACCGCCGCGCCGCGGAACCCGCCGTCTCGCCGGACGGCACGAAGCTCGTCGCCGTCGTGACCGCCGAGGGCAGCAACTACCTGGTGCTCTTCGACGGCGAGGGTCGTGAGCTCAAGCGCCTCACCTCGCCGACCCCGGAGGTCACCTACGCCAACCCCTCGTTTTCGCCCGACGGCACGCGGCTGGTCGCCTCGCGCTGGAAGAACGGCCGCTACAACCTGGTCGAGCTGAACGTCGAGACCCTCGCCGTCAAGGAGCTGACCTCGGGGGACGCCCTCGACTTCTACCCGGCCTACACGGCCGACGGCAAGTACCTGACCTTCACCTCGGACCGCAGCGGCGTCTTCAACCTCTACGCCCTGCGCCTGTCGGACGGCACGCTCAGACGCCTCACCAACGTGGTGGGCGGCGCCTTCGACGGCCGGGTCTCGCCGGACGGCAAGCAGCTCGCGTTCATCGACTACGGTGCGAGCGGCTACGACCTCAAGGTCATGCCCTTTGCCCCCGAGAGGGGGATCGCGACGGCCATGGGCGACGCGGTCACCAGCGACTTCGAGGGCCGCTTCGTCTCGCGCGTGACCGAGAAGGCCACGCCGGTCGAGATGGACTTCGCCCTCTCGGCCACCCCCAGGCCCTACAGCCCGTGGCCGACGCTCGCTCCCAACACTTACCTGCCCTTTGCGGCCGTCAGCCAGTTCGGCGCCCAGGCGGGCTTCGCCACCCATGGGCGCGACGTGCTCTACCAGCACTTCTACTACCTGTACGGCGGCGGCTATGTCAGCGGGCTGCCGGCGCTCACCGGCCACCCCTACCTGGGCTTCACCTACCAGAACGACCAGTGGCTGCCCTCGCTGTCCATCGAGTACAGCAAGGGCCCCTCGCCTAGCCTGTACGGGGTGGTGGGCAACTCGCCGGTCTACCTCTGGCAGGACCAGCAGGCCCTGAACCTCCAGGCGCGCCTGCCCGGCATCCCCACCCCGCTCATCGGGTCCAACTGGGTGACGGGCGACAGCGTCGTGATGGGGCTGCGCACCGTCCACAACCAGGACTACATGCTCAGCGACGCGGCCCTGAGCCAGTTCAGCGAGATCCCGGCCGGCACCCCCATCCCGGCCTCGCCCATCGTGCAGAACGGCGGGCTCTCGAACAGCGTCTACGCCATGTACCAGAAGGCGAACAACTTCCGCCGGACCTACAGCGTGAGCCCCGAGGGGGGCTCCATCTCGACGCTCGGCGCCGAGGTCGGCCTGCCGGTGCTCGGGGGCTCGACCAACTACCAGCGGGTGTGGGGGGACTACCGCCAGTACATCTCGCTGCCTTGGACCCACCACGTGCTCGCGGTGCGCGGCCTGACGGGCCTCAACTTCGGCCAGAACGGCGGCCAGTTCACGGTCGGCGGGTGGGATGGGAGCAACCGGATCCTCAACCAGATGGACCTGACAGCGGCGACCGACGTCTTCACCAGCCGGGTGGGGCTCAGGGGCTACGACGCGGTGCTCGCCAACACGGGGAACCAGATCGGCGTCATCAGCGCCGAGTACCGCTTCCCAATCGCCGAGGTCAACCGCGGGCTGTGGACCCTGCCCTTCTACCTGGACCGGGTCTACGGGGCGGTGGGCTACGAGGCAGC
>DATNQI010000081.1 GCA_036704125.1 Pantanalinema sp.
AGAAGGCCCCTTACTACCGCGGCAGGTAGTAAGGGGCCTTCCGTTTTTCAAGTTCAATCGAAGTCGTTAGGTTCCGGTGTTCCGATGCAGGATGCGGTCGGCGACTCCCGAGCGATCCAGAAGATCGACAATCTGACCGAGGGTGATCGAGGCTTCCTGGGGGTCGACCTGAATGCGCTTCTTGGCCTCGAGGCGGTCCATGCCATCCTCGAGGAGGCGCCGAAGGAGATCGCTCGGATTCACTCCTTCATCCCGAGCAAGGGCCTTGAGGCGCATGATCCCATCGGCCTCGGCAAGCCAGCGATCGAGAAATGTTGTGAAGGGCAAGGTCGAGGGTTCCACCCACGTTCCGAGGTCGCGCTCTCGGAGCACCTTGTTGAGGTACACCTGAGCGTCCTTCTTGGCCCCATGGATCGTTTTGTTGTGAAACTTCTGCTTGCCAGTCTCTGGGTCGCGCCCGAGGAATACCTTGATCTGCCAGCGACTCTCGCCCCGTTTCGTGATGTTTCCCGCCATCGTCTCCTCCTTATCGACGGACGGTAGCCGCGATACATCTGCAAAGGTAGCAAATGCTTGCTCTCTTCGCAGGGCGTCCTCGGAGGCGTGGTCAGATCGGCTGAGTTGTTTCGCAGGAGTTTCGCAGAAATGGAAAAGCGGGCCCGGCACAGTAGCCGAAACCCGCTTCATTCCTAGCGCCCCCGGAGAGACTCGAACTCCCGACATTCTCCTTAGGACGGAGACGTTCTATCCAACTGAACTACGGAGGCAGTGCGCCCATTATAGCCGCGAACGGCCCTCCCCGGCAAGCCGGCAAGAGCTTCCAGGGAAATCGCCACCTCAGGGCGCCTGCGGCGGTACCAGAGGCGGCGATGCCTGACCATTTCAGATGCTCTGCGGCGTGAGCGCCCGGAACGTCGCCAGACGTGCAGGAAGCTTCAGCGAGAGGGGCTGCTCTTGCGGCGCGACCTGCTCCAGCCTGCCGTCCCGGCCGAGCGCGGCGACCACCCAGATCTCCTGCTTCGGCACCACCGACAGCACCCGGAAGGGGATCGCGAGGTCGAGAGCCCCCTTGTAGGCCGCATGGGCGCCGAGGTCGATGGGGATCCAGCGATGGGAGTCACCGGCGAACGAGATGGTCGCCGTCGGCTCCCCCCATGCGTACCGGATCTCGTGGGCGAACTGGTACCCCTTCGTCGCGCCCGTGGCGCTTCCGGGCGCGAAGTTCATGGGCGAGTTGATGCGCGGCTGGCCCGGGTAGCAGATGTAGATCGCAAGCGCCTCGTCAGCCGACGGCTCGAAGGAGTCCGCGAACTCGACTCGCAGGAGCAACTCGCGCTCGTTGTGACCGTAGCGGACCAGGCGGATGCCGCTCGCAGCGGCGTGCATCGCCCCCTGAACCGCATGCGGGTCGTACACCCCCGAGCCCTCCCAGTCGCTCTCGGAATGGAGCGTGCCGTCGAGACGCGGATCAACCGGCAGATAGGGGAGCGAGGGCAGCTTGGGCAGCGGCTTGTTGAGCGGGTACTCCAGCGCTTCGGGGAGCGGCATCTCGAGCAGGCGATACACGTTCTGGAGGTGAAGCCGGAACTGGTAGTCGAAGAGCTCGTCCTGGCCCGAGTTGTGGCCTTCGCCGAACCACCAGTACCAGTCGCTGCCCTGGGCGATGTAAATCTCCTCGCGCGCCTGCGCCCAGCCCGCGATGCCTCGACCCTCCTTGGATGCGAGCGCCTCGCGCGCCCTGGTCAGGAGCTCCCAGGCGCGGTTCTTGGTCGGATCGCCGATCCAGGTCGTGAAGTCCGAGTAGATCCACGAGCCGCTGAACAGATGAGTCAGGGTCTCGCGCGGCGGGTTCGCCGCGAGGTACTCCCCGACCGTCACCATCTCGAGCGAGGGGTCGTCCGAGACCTGCTGGTAGAAGCTGCGCAGGAACTCGGCCCCGTCCTGGGCGTAGTGCTCCCAGCAGTTCTCGCCGTCCAGGGCGATGGTCACCAGGTGCGGCGCGTCGCCGACGCGCTCCTGGATGCCCTTGAGGCGGCCGATCAGGTCGTTGGCCGCCTGGACGCCGCTCACCTTGCTGTACGAGAAGCCGATGAGGTCCGAGAGCACGATGTCGCGGAAGACCATGGCGACCTTCTTGCCCTCGATCTCCACCCAGTAGGGCTGGTAGAGGGCGTGAGGATCCAGCAGCTGGCCGTGCGCGTCGCGCACCATCTTCTTGTCGAGCGTGCGCGCGAGCACGCCCTCGTCGCTGATCATCCACGTCACGCCCTCGGCCGCGAGCAGCGGCACGACCTCGGGGCTGACCGACTGCTCCGACGGCCACATGCCGGCGGGGCGATAGCCGAAGTGACGCTTGAAGAAGTCGAGGCCCTTGCGAACCTGCGCCTGCGCGTCCTGGGGGTACTGGAAGCGCGCCCCCGGCAGGCTCAGGCCAGGGCGCGCCACCCGCGCCGACTCGGTGTCGACCAGCAGCGGCAGGATGGGATGGTAGTAAGGCGTCGTCGTGAGCTCGACCTGGCCGGCCTCGACCAGGCGCTTGTAGGTGGGGATGATGCGGCGGATCAGCTCGCGCTGCTTGCTGATGACCAGCTCGCGATCGCCCTGGGTGAAGTTTCGCCCCCGCTGGATCAGGGCCTGAAGGTCCGGGTCGGTCTGCTGCCAGAGGGGATCGAACCATGCCAGGTTGAACCAGACCGTGAGGTCCGCCCACTCCTGCGCGTCGAACTGACGGACGGCCTTCTCGAGGGGGAGCTTGGCGAGCAGCGCGTTGCGCTTGAGGGCGAGCTCGTGGTAGCGCGGGTGCTGGACGAGCATGCGATCCCAGTTGAGGTCGAAGAAGCGCTCGAAGACGTAGCACTTGTCGTCGAGGCAGAACTCGCGCACCGGCATCAGGGTCAGCTCGAGCGCCCGGTCCATGGCGCCGTGGTGGCCGTAATCGATCAGCTGCTCCAGCAAGGAGGGCACGAGGTTGAAGTTCTGGTGCAGCGCCGGGTACTGATCCAGGATCTGCGCCATGTCCAGGTAATCCTTGACGGCATGCAAGCGCACCCAGGGCATCAGGTACTGACCGGTCAGGCGGTCCTTGTAGAGCGGTTGGTGCATGTGCCAGACGATGGCAATGCTGAGCTTAGACACGGGCGGCTCCTTGATTTCCCTCGCCGCGCGAGGGAGGTCCCTTGAGTGCTGGCGCTTGGCAAACCCATATTCTACCATGGGCAACAGAGCGGGCGGTTGCTGACTCGAAGGCGTGGTATGATGGACGCGTCGCACTTCCCACCCTATTTCGAGGCCTCAGATGCCGTCCATTCGTCGGCCGAGGGGACGTTCTCCCCGCCTGGTTTGTACCCTGCTCTGCACCGGTCTCATCGCTCCCCTGGTAGCATGGACGTCGCCGGCCCTCGCCGCGCCCAGGCCCCAGGTCTCGGTGCGTGACGGGGCGCAGCGCGGCACCAGCGATCAAGAGATCGGCATCTGGGCCAACTCGCCGCAGACCGAGGTCTCGGTGCGCAATCCCGCGGGCGGCTTCCTGCGGGCCACCGTGCGCTGGCGCAACGTGCCCAAGGGCGCCTTCCTCGTCTCGCCCGAAGGGGTCGCGGACGCCCCCAGCCGGGAGGGCACCACCCTCTCCAGCCGCCTGCTCGTCGCGGGCAACAGCGAGGCGCGCTGGAAGCTGGACCCCAACCTCAAGGACGACTACTCCTTCGTGGTCTCGGGGGGCGAGATCGCGGCACTCGAACTCGCCAGGCGCGCGGGCGGCGTGGACTTCGGCCTCCACCTCGGCAACGCCCTCAAGCCCCTCGACAAGACCCTGAGCGCCCTGTCGCAGCTGCCCTTCCCGACCTACGTGGTGCCGGGCAACCGCGATCGCAAGCAGGACTACGTGGCCCGCACCGGCGAGGTCCGGCGCGAGTTCGCCATCGGGCGCGATCGCTTCCTCGTTCTCGACAACGCCGAGGATGCCAAGTTCTCGGGCGCCCAGCGCGCCTGGGCCGCCGCGCGGCTCAAGGCCTACCGGGCCGAGGACGCGCGGCGCGTCTTCGTCTTCATGCACTGGCCCATGGTGGACCCACGCAGGGGCAAGAACGCCGCCATGTACGATCGCCAGGAGATCCGCGCCCTGCAGGCCCTGTTCAGGGAGAACAAGGTCTCCGCGGTCTTCTCGAGTCACATCCCCATCGCGGACATCAGCCAGCGCAGCGGGGTGGACTACTACATCGCCGGCCCCGGACACGCCATGGTCGTGCGGACCCAGGGCCCCAGCCTCTCGATCCGCGCCCTCCCCTAGCGAAGAAGGAAGGTACGACAATGAAGGTTCTGGTTGCGGGCGCAAACGGCATGCTGGGGCACGACCTGATCCCGGCCCTTCGCCTCGCCGGCCACCTCGCCGTCTCGAGCGGCGTCCTGGCCTCGGATGATCCCGACTTCGTCAGCATGGACATCACCGACCTCGCCCAGGTGCGCGAGGTCTTCGCTGCCGTTCGGCCGGACGCGCTCATCAACTGCGCGGCCTTCACCAACGTGGACGGCGCGGAGAGCGACGTGGACGGCGCCTACCGCATCAACGCGCTGGGCAGCTGGAATCTCGCGCTTGCCTGCCAGGAAGCCGACATCCCCCTCATGTACGTGAGCACCGACTACGTCTTCGACGGCGCCAGGGGCAGCGCCTACGACGAGTACGACACCCCCAACCCCCAGGGCGTCTACGGGCGCAGCAAGCGCGCAGGCGAGATCCACGTGGAGCGCCTCTGCCCCAGGCACTACATCGTCCGCACGTCCTGGCTCTACGGCCATGGGGGCAAGAACTTCGTCGAGACGATCATCAAGGCGGCGAGCGAGCGTCCCGAGCTCAGGGTCGTTAATGACCAGTGGGGCACTCCCACGCCCACCGTCGAGCTGGCCCGTACCATGTGCCGGTTGCTGGAGACCGGGCGGTACGGAACCTACCATGCGAGCGGCGAAGGCGCCTGCACCTGGTTCGACTTCGCCGCCGAGATCGTCGCTCAGGCCGGGCTGCAGACGCCCGTGCTCCCGCAGTCGACCCAGGAGAGCGCGCGCCCGGCGCCCCGGCCGGCTTACTCGGTGATGGACAACCTGGCGCTGAGGCTCGCCGGCCTTCCTTCCCACCTGCCCTGGCAGGAGGCCCTCAAGCATTACATGAGCGCCCGTCCGGCCCCCTCGGCGCTTCGCTAGAGGGGACGGACCGCGGGGTGCCTCTTGCCGGGTTTCGAGGCTAGGGGCGTCTCAGGCGCTCGATTTCATTCCGAACGTCGGCCATCAGCTCGTTGCGCCGCTCGAGGCCATAGCTGGCGGCGTCGATCGGGTCGCCGTACCGGACGGTGACCTTCTGGTCGAGGTAGGCCTTGAAGCTCTTGGGGCGGATGATGTCCCGGGCGCCCACGATGCCGACCGGCACGATCTTGGCGCCGGTCTGCAGGGCGAGCATGAAGCCGCCCTTCTTGAAGGGTAAGAGCGAGCCATCCCGGCTGCGGGTGCCCTCGGGGGCGATCCAGACGTTGGTTCCCTCGGTCATCTGGGCGCCGCCTTCCTTGAGGCTCGCGAGCGCCTGGCTGCGGTTCTTGCGGTCGACGGGGATGAAGCCCGCGACCTTGAGGGCGGGGCCCCAGATGGGCACCTTGAACAGCTCGGCCTTGGCGACCATGCGCGGGGCGCGCGGGGCGGTCGCGAAGATGAGGGGGATGTCCATCAGGCTCTCGTGATTGGACATGTAGAGGTAGGCCTGGTCGGGGTCCAGCCGGTCGAGGCCTTCGACGGTGATCTGGGCGCGGGAAAGGCCGAGGATGTGCTCCCCCATGTGTCTGGCGCGCGCATCGACGACCTCGGGGGTGAGGCGCCCGCGATTGGCGTCCCAGAGGGTCTGGGCGCTGACCTCGAGGACCTTGAGGATCGCTCCGAGGGTCCCGACGAAGCTCGACTTTTCCTGGGGGAGCACGGTCTGCATCTTATCCCTCGACCTCGGGCAGGCAGTCGAGCAGGGTCTGGACCTCGTCGCGATACTCCTCGTAGTCCTCGATGCTCAGCTCCTCGCCTTCGGCTTCTTCCTTGAGGGCCTCGGGGTGCTCGGTGTAGTAGACGATCTCCTCTTCGATGTCCTCGAGGCGCTCGCCGAGGAGGTCGCGGAGGATGATGAGTTGCTCGTGGGTCACTTCGATGGTGTGCTTCATGGGTGAGGGTCCTTTCGATAGAGGGCTGTTCCTGATTCTATCAGCTAGGGTGCGCCCATGACCATGAAGGACGCTGTGGAGGCGCCGTGGTTACTTGATTTTCCGGATCCAGAAGCTTCCCGGCCAGTTTTTTTCCGGATCATAGACGGGGAATGCTTCCTTCAGCTTGTCGCTGTGCCGCAGGTGCATGTAGCTTCCGCCCCAAAGCACCTCGAAGCTGTCGTTGAAGGCGAGAAAGGCCTGCAGGATATACTGCTCGGTCCAGAAGATGTGGCGCTTGTTGACCCATTCATGCGGGTATTCCGCCGGGAGGAAGATGTCGTGCAGGTGGATGACGACTCCCGGTTTCAGGCGAGGGAGCAGTTCCAGCAGCTCGTACTGAACGTCGCTGCCAATTTTCAGGACATGCGATGAGTCGATGAAGAGGATGTCGTTTTCGCCGAGCTTGGCGAACTCCTCCCAGGGAATCTCCTGCACTTGCTTGGGCACCAGGGCGCCAAGTCCCGGGAAACCCGCCCTCAGCACCTCGTTGGGATAGGGCTCGAAGGCGACGAGCTCGCACGAGGTGCCCGCGGATTCCCGGTTCTTGAGCAGCGCTTGCGCCGAAAGATAGGTGCTGTTTCCCGAGCCGATCTCGAAGATGCGGCTGGGCTTGAAGTGGCGGACCATGCTGTAGAGGATCTCGCCGTCCACTGCCTTGAAGGATGGGTTGTTCGAGTAATACTGGTGGGGGATTTCCGTCTTGGCCGCAGGCAGGGTCGCGTACTCCGGACGGTAATCGTCCCGGAACCGCTGCAAGAGCTCCAGCTGAGTCGCTTCGTTGAAGTTGACGCCGACACAGGCCGAGGGAGACTTCCAGAGGGAAGCCGGCAGACGGCGGGTGTCGGGAATCGGCTCGTAGAAGTGATTGGGAACGACATGAATTCCGAGCCGCTGCCAGAACTGGAAGAGTCGCTTGACGCCAAGCAGGAATAGAGTACCCGGGGCTCTGGACAGCTTGCCCTTTAATTCGGAACTGATCACGCGAGAGTGCCAACCTTTCAGGACGCCAAGGCACCGAGATTCTAGCAGGTTTGCCGTGTGGCGCCCAGGCCCCGATCGCAGGCGGGTCATGTTTCGGTGGTTATTGAAGGGAAGGCCTCTGTCGAGGGCGAGAGGCAAGTGCTGACTTGACCACGGCATGGTGCGATGGTACTTCTATATCGCTGCGAGAAGCTCTGGCGATGGGTCATATCATCATTGATAACGTCGATGGATTTCAGCTCGCCGGCCGTGCGCGATCGCGTCGGGGCATGCTTGCCGTATGCCTGAATGAACGCCTTGCTTCGTGCGCGCCTCGGTGGCCTTTTGCATTCGAGCGAACAGCGGCAGGAAAGCACAGGATGGAGAGGTCATGGCGAAGATCGTTTCTTTTGCACCTCATTCGGCGATCTGGCGCCACGCCTTTCCGGAGGCCCTGGTCGCGGAGGCCTTCGAGCAGGCAGGACACGATGTCTTCTACGTGACCTGCGGCGAGCAGCTCCAAGGCTACTGCGTCGCGATGCGCGCGCACGGCCTGAAGGCGACGGCGGATTCCACCGAAAAGCAGCGGATTTGCAAGCAGTGTCGCGCGTCCGCGGACGTGATCAAGACCAGCTTCGGCTTCAGGGGATGCGACCTCAGTCAGAAGCTATCACCGGCCGAGGTGCGCGAGGCGGAGCGGATCGTCGCGGAGGTGCGACAGGATGATTTCCTGGAGTTGCGGGTGGCCGGACTCGAGATCGGTCGCCTGGCCTTGTACGAGCTCCTGCTCGAGCACAAGAAGCTCGACCTGAACTTCTCGCCCTCCGAGTGGGAACAGTACCTCGGCATGCTCCGGAATGCACTGTACGCCCTCTTCGCGGGAAGCCGCATCCTCGACGAGGAGCGGCCGGACAAGGTGATCGTTTACAACTCCCTGTACTCGGTCAACCGGGTGTTCGTCGAGCTGGCGAAGTCCCGAGGGATCCCGGAATTCTTCCTCCATGCGGGAGGGAATCTCTCGGATCGGCTGCAGACCCTCATGTTCGGCCGCAGCAGCACCTTCCATTTCATGAAGTCGGTGATCAGGCGCTGGGATGCCTTCCGCGACGTACCCCTGCCGGCGAGCGCCCTCGCGTACGTGACCGAGCACTTCCTGACCCTGTTCGAGGGGCGAAACGCCTTCGCCTACTCGGCCCCCGCGCAGCGGGCCGCGGTGGATGTGCGGGACTATTTTGGCGTACGCGCGGATCAGAAGCTTCTGGTGGCGACCATGAGCAGCTATGACGAACGATTTGCCGGCGAGACGGTGGGCGCCTTGCCTTCCGACTACGCGCTGGTATTCCCAAGGCAGCTGGACTGGATCAAGCAGCTGATCGCTTTTGCGAAGCAGCGTCCAGACCTGGCCCTGGTCATTCGCGTGCATCCGCGCGAGTTCCCGAACAAGCGCGAGGGCGTGAAGTCCGAGCATGCGAGTCTGCTCGAGCGCGAGCTGGTGGACCTGCCGGGCAACGTCAAGGTGAATTGGCCGACCGATCAGCTGTCGCTCTACGATCTCGCCGAGCACACCGACGTGTTTCTGAGCGCCTGGTCGAGCGTGGGCAAGGAGATGGCCCTGCTCGGCCGTCCCGTGGTGATCTACTCGCCGGATCTCGTTCTTTACCCGGCCGATCTCAACTACGTCGGCACCACCCAGGAGGAGTACTTCCGGCAGATCGAGCAGGCGCTGCAGGACGGCTGGAGCCTCGAGAACGTGAGGAAGGCCTATCGCTGGTACTTCCTGGAGTTCGGTGCCGCGACCGTCAACATCGCCGACAGCTTTTCCTTCTCGGAGCGGCCGTCGAAGAACCTTCTGCGCCGGATCCGGCACAGCCTGGAAAGCCGCTTTGCGCCTTCCACCCGGATGCGCACCGATTGTCGCCGGCGCTCAAGGCGCCTCAAGGCGGCCGAGGTCCTCGACGCGGTCCTGCGCGAGGATGCGGATTCGCCGCTCTCGATCGGCGCGCCGCCTCCGTTGCCGCAAGCGTCGCTGGAGGATGAGACGCGTGCCCTGAAGGCCGAGCTCGGGCGCTTGTACCGGGCGCTCTATGGGGATCGTCCCCCGGTGCAGGAAGGACGTGCGCTCAGCGCATGCCTGAGAAGCGTCGCCTTCGAGAAGGTGGGGCAGCGGTGAGCCAGCTGACCTACCTGTCCAGCCTGATAAGGTTCGCCTTTCGCCACAACCGGCTGTTTTACCTGGTGGTTTTCCTGTCGGTCCTGTCGGTTTTCGTCGAGCTGCTGGCCATGAACAGCCTCTTTCCCCTGGCGAGCTTTGCCGGGGGGAAGCCCTTGCCTGCCAGCGATCTGACGGTGCGGGCGCTCGCTTTCCTGGGCCTGACGCCGGGCATCCGCGTCTTCGTTCAGCTTTTTGCGTTTCTTTTCATGCTGCGCCTGCTCACGCAGCTGGTGAGCCAGGGCCTTGCCGCCTACCTGGCGAAGCGTCTCCACGCGCAGCTCTCGTCGCAGGCCTTCAGCACCTTCGTCAAGGACTACAGCATCGAGGAGATCGAGTCCAAGAGCATCGGCACCTTCATCAGCCTTGCGGGCGACGAGGCGTTCCGGGCCAGCACCGTCATCGTCACCCTGAGCACGTTCCTGAGCCTTCTTCTGCTCGCCCTGTTCTACTTTGCGGCGATCGCCTACCATTCGCCCATGACCGGCGCTGCCGTCGTGGCCTTCCTGCTGGTGACGTTCGTGAGCATGCTGGGCATCTTCCGCAAGTCGCAGGCGCTCGGTGCCCGGAAGGTCGACGAATCGCGGGCGGTGAACTCGTTCTTCCTCGATGCCTTGAACGGCTTGCGCGCGGTCAAGGCCTTCTCGGCCGAGGGCTACGTGACGGGGACCTACCGGCAACAGATCTTTCGTTACACCAGGACCCTGTTCCTGAGTGATTTTCTGACCCATGTGTCGCGGACGGCGCCGGTGGTCATCCTGCTGCTCGTGCTGCTCGCCTTCTCCATCGGGAATCCCGCCGCCTTTCAGGACGGCCTTGATTTCGCGTTCTGGGTCACCATGCTGTTTTTCCTGATCCGCTTCTTTCCCGTGGTGGGTCAGTGCCTGAACGTGTTTCTGAGCATCCTGGCGGACGCCAGGATCGGCAAGAACGTCACCGCTCTCATCGATCGCGCCGGCGACGCCTTGCCGCAGGCGCAACGGGTGCTCGATCGCAAGGTCGAGGCGGTTCGCTTGACGGACGTGTCCTTCGGGTACGGCGAGGGGCCGAACGTTCTTCAGCAGCTCAACCTGAGCTTCGAGCACGGCCATTCCTACGCCATCGTCGGGCCTTCAGGGAGCGGAAAATCGACCCTCCTGGATCTGCTGCTGAAGTTCTACACCCTGAGCGAGGGGGATATTCGCTTCGACGACTGCTCGATCCATGCCCTGCAGACCGAGAGCCTGCGCGCGAGGGTGGTCCTGCTCGGGCAGCAGACGACGATCTTCAACGACAGCGTGCTCAACAACGTCAAGCTGGGCTTCGAGGCGGAGCCCGCTCAGGTCGAGGAGGCGTGTCGCCTCGCCTGCATCGACGCGGAGATCATGGCCCTGCCCCGGGGCTATCAGTCGCAGCTGAACTACCAGGGAAGCAACCTGTCGGGGGGCCAGCGCCAGCGCATCGGGATCGCCCGGGCGCTCTTGCGCCGCTCGGACGTGCTGATCCTGGATGAGTGCACGAGCGCCCTGGATCAGGGGACGTGCCACGCCGTGGTGGAGAACATCCTGTCCCACGCGCGGGATCGGATCGTGATCTTCGTGACCCACGATCCCTGGATCGTGGGCCGGGTGGATCACGTGATCGATCTCGAGCGCCACGAGGACCTGACCGTGCCCGGTGCCGGCTGAGCCGCGTCGCGCGCGTGAACATCCGCGAGGCCTGGGGTAGAATGAGGAGGCTCCAGGCGCACGACGCTTCGTTCCGATTGATGCGGCCGCCTGCCGTGCGCAAGCCCCGTCCCGTGCGAGCGATCCGGTAATGATATGCGGCTGCTGAAACTGACGACCCCCTACCCGGCCTACCTTCGACGGTTCTATGCGGCGCGGCCCGAGCTGGTCGGCGCCTCCTACCAGGCCCAGAAGGATGCGCTGGCGCACGACGCCTTCGGCCTGACGGACTTCTGGCCCCACGGCCTCGGCGAGCTGGGTTACGACGCCGTCGAGCTCCAGGTCAACAACGTCCACCTGCAAGCCGCCTGGGCGGCGGAGAACGGGGTCGCGCAAGGTCCTGACCCGCTTGCGCTCGCGCGCGAGCAGGTCAGGCGGTTTCAGCCGGACGTCCTGGTCGCGGACGACTACGTGACCTTCTCGTACGACTGGCTCACGGAGCTCAAGGAGGCCGTTCCTTCGATCCGCCTCACCCTGGGCTGGTGCGGCGCGCCGTATCCCGACGCGAAGGTGTTCAATGCCTACGACATCGTGCTCTCCTGCATCCCAGAGCTCGTGACGCATTTTCGCACGCTCGGGCACGTGAGCGAGCACCTCAACCACGCCTTCGATCCGCGCATCCTCGCTCGGCTAGGCGAGCCCACCCAGCAGGATATCGCCTTCTCCTTCATCGGCAGCATCGTGCGTGCGAATCGCTTCCACCAGCAGCGCGAAGCCATCCTGCTCGGCTTGAAGGACGCCGTTCCGCTGCAGATTTTCGCGCCGTCGGCCCAGAGCTCCTGGCGCGACGATCTCACGACCTTCGCCAAGCGCACCCTCTTCCGGGCGATGGATGCCGGCAAGCAGCTGGGTATCCCGGCCGAATCGCTCGCGAGGTTGCCGAAGGTCGGGCGCGCCGCCAGCTGGGCCCAGGCTCCGGAATACCCGGTACACCGAGGCCTCAAGCCCTTCATGCGCCCGCCGGTCTTCGGACTCGAGATGTATCGCACGCTGCTGCGCTCGAAGGCGACCTTCAACTCCCACATCGATATTTCCAGCAACTCCGCGAGCAACATGCGCCTCTTCGAGGCCACCGGGATCGGCGCATGCCTGGTGACGGACTGGAAGGACAACCTTCACGACCTGTTCGAGCCGGATGCGGAGGTGGTCACCTACCGATCCGCCGAGGAGTGCATCGAGAAGGTGAAATGGCTGATGGATCATCCTCGCGAGCGCGATGAGATCGCGAGGCGCGGACAGGTCAGGACCCTGCAAGCGCACACGGTCAGCCACCGGATGGCCCGGCTGGACGAAATCATCCAAGGCGCCGTGCGCCACTAGCCCCCGAGAACGAAAGAAGGGAACCGATGACCCAGACCCCGATTCGCCCGAAAGATAAGTTCCTGGTCTTTGGCGCGCCCCCCATCGAGGACGCCGAGATCGCCGAGGTGGTCGCTTCCATGAAAAGCGGCTGGCTGGGCACGGGGCCCAAGGTCGCGACCTTTCAGGATGATTTCAAGGCCTACCGCGGCGCCTCGCACGCCGTCGCCGTCAACTCCTGCACCGCCGGACTTCACCTGAGCATCCTGGCGGCGGGGATCGGGCCGGGCGATGAGGTCATCACCACGCCCTTGACCTTCTGCGCCACCGTGAACGCGATCATTCACGCCGGGGGCACGCCCGTGCTCGCGGACGTGGACGAGACCATGAACCTCGACCCTGCGCGCCTGGAGGAGAAGATCACGCCGCGCACCAAGGCCGTCGTCCCCGTCCACTTCGCCGGCCGGCCGTGCGACATGGACGCGATCATGGCCATCGCCCGGCGCCACGGCCTGAAGGTGATCGAGGACTGCGCCCACGCCATCGAGACCGAGTACCGCGGTCGCCCTGTCGGTACCTTCGGGGATTTCGGCTGCTTCAGCTTCTACGTGACCAAGAACATCGTGACCGGCGAGGGCGGGATGATCCTCACGGAGAGCGACGAGGCCGCCGCGCGCCTGAAGACGCTCGCGCTGCACGGCATGTCCAAGGATGCCTGGAAGCGCTTCAGCGACGAGGGCTACAAGCACTACCAGGTGGTCGAGTGCGGCTTCAAGTACAACATGATGGATCTGCAGGCGGCGATCGGCATTCACCAGCTCAAGCGCGTCGAGGCCTACTGGCGCCGTCGCGAGGAGATCTGGCAGCGGTACATGGCTGCCTTCGCCGATCTGCCCGTCACCCTGCCGCCGGCGCCCGAGGAGGGCACCCGCCACGGCTACCACCTGTTCACCTTGCTCATCGACGAGGCGCGCGCGGAGATTTCGCGGGATGCGTTCCTCGATGCGATGACGGCCGACAACATCGGGGTCGGCGTGCACTACCTGAGCGTGCCGGAGCACCCCTATTACCAGGAGACGTTCGGCTGGCGCCCCGAGGACACCCCCAACGCCATGCGCATCGGTCGCCAGACCGTGAGCATCCCGCTCACGCCCAAGCTCACCGACGAGGACGTGGCCGACGTGATCGCCGCCGTCCGCAAGAACCTGAGGGGCTAAGAGGCCGCATGCAGCACTTCTTCACCTTCTTCGATTCCTACTACCTGCTGCGCGGGATGGCGCTCTACCGGAGCCTTAAGCGCCACTGCCCCGAGTTCACCCTGTGGATCGTCTGCTACGACCAGGCATGCCACGACTTCTACACCGGCCTTGCGCTGCCCGAGGTCAGGCTCATCACCGAGGCGGACTTCGAGGGGGACGATCCGAGGCTTGCCAAGGCCAAGCAGGAGCGATCGCGGGTGGAGTACTACTTCACCTGCACGGCCACGATCTTCCGGCACCTCTTCGAGAGGGATCCGAGCATCGATCTGCTCACGTACCTGGACGCCGATCTCTACTTCTACGCGAACCCGGCGCTCATGTTCGAGGGGCTCGGCGACTTCTCCGTCGCCATCACCCCCCACCGCTTCCCGGCGGGGTACGAGCACCTGGCGAACCACGGCAAGTACAATGCAGGCTTCGCGGTCTTCCGAAACGATGCCCGGGGCCGCGCCTGCCTGGACTGGTGGCGCGAGCGCTCGATCGAGTGGTGTTTCGACGTGCTGGACGGGGACCGCTACGCCAACCAGAAGTACCTGGACCAGTTCCCCGTCCTGTTCCAAGGCGTCGCCGAGATCCAGCATCCGGGGGTCAACCTGGCGCCCTGGAACCTGGCGGGCCAGGCCGTGACGGTTCAGGACGGTGAGGTGCGCGTGGGTGACCACCCGCTCGTCTTCTACCACTTCCACGGCCTGAAGAAGCTCAAGCCGTGGCTCTTCGACCCGAATCTCTCGCCGTACGGCGCGCGACCGACCTCGGCCGTGCGCAGGGCGATCTATGCGCCGTACCTCGACGCGCTGCGGGAACTGGATGTCGAGTTTGCCCAGGTGTCCGGCCAGACCACGGTCGGGCAGGGCCATCGCTTGAGCGACAGCACGGTCCACCCGGTTCGCGCCATGGCCAGAGCCGTCCTGGCCCAGACAGAGCTGGCCAAGCGGGTGCTGGGCGGGCATTGCCTGGTCTATCGCTAGGCTGGGGGCAGGGGGGCTAGGCCCCCTGCTTGCTTAGCTCGCTCGCTCGGGTCATCGACGGCCAGCCGCTCTCCAGCGGGAGAATGCCGTCCGATGCGTAGAAGTACAGGTTGCGCCGGCCTTCATGCAGGGTCTCGAAGACGCAGACGTTCTCGAAGTGGGGGGAAAGCACGCCCACCAGGTCTTCCCGGGACTTGAACTCGTACTCGTGCTGGTGAAGGCTCTTCTTGCCGTCCTCTCGCTTGACGATGGTGGATCCGCTCAGGATGCCGCCGGGCTTCAGGCGGGACCGGATGTTGCGGAGGATGGCGCTCGTCTCTTCCGGCGTGAAGTGCGCGATGGCCGCATCCCAGACCACGTTGTCGAACTCGCCTTCCGGCAGGGACTGGCGGATGTCCGCGAGCTGGAACGAGATGTTCGGCCCGGCATGGTGGATGCTCGCGTGCCTGACGGCGGCCGGGTCGAAGTCCACCGCGATCATGTGCGCGACCTTGTGCGAGTAGAAATAGTGCGAGATGAAGCCGTCGCCGCAGCACAGCTCGAGCAACGTCCCCCCTTTTTTGATGGCGAGGAGGTTGTAGCAGCCTCGCTCCATGATGAGGGGGGTGCGGGTCTTCCGCCACTGGTTGTAGAGATCGATGTTGTGGTCGAACCATTCCGGGTTGGGCAGGACCTGCCACTCCATGATCAGCTGAAGCTGGTGGGTGAGGGACGCGGCGGCGCGCGTGCCCTGGTTCATGCCCTTGATGAGCGCGAGCAGCGGGCCTCCGACGAAGCCCATGCGCAGGATGGATTTGATCAGTCGCTTCATGCTTCTTTCCTCGGATGGGTGTCGGGGGCGGGCTCGAGCGCTCTGAAAAACACGGTATTGAGCGTTTTTGCGACCATCTCGTAACCCTGATCGGTGAGAAAACGAACCGTCTCTTGATCGCTCATGGCGTGCAGGTTCAGGCCGAGGCACTCGATCAGGATGAAGGTCGGGCGGAAGCGCCGCCAGTCATTGGACTGCAGCACCTCGAGATCGTAGCCTTCCACATCGACCGAGAGGAAGTCGATGGTCTTGCCGGGAGGGACGTGCTCGGCGAGTAGCTCGGCCAGCGGCCGCGTGCGCAGCTTTTGCTCGGCGACGATCCGGAACGCCTCGGACTCGCGCGAGCGCGCCAGGGCCTCGTCGAGCGAATTCAGGGCCGGCTCGTTGAAGATGTAGAAGGTCAGGTCCTTCGGCTCTCGCGCGATCGCCGCTTCCAGGTTGATGTCGCGCGGGCGAAGCTGCTCGAACGGTCGCATGGAGCCTGGCATGGCGTCGATGTTGATCCCCGACCAGCCCCGCTTGTAGAAGTAGTAGGTGTTCGAGAAGCGCTTCGGGTGATGCGCGCCCACGTCCACGTAGAAGCCGGATCGCCTGTCCGCAAAGAAGCGACGGAGGATCATGTCCTCACCTTCCTGCGAATAGGACTTTGCCGCCCAGCCGTCCAGGTAGCGCCGGTTGAGATCTCTCAACCCTTGCTTGGCCAGGTGAAGGGGGTTGCTGGTCATCCGGGAGCTGTCCCTCGCGTCAGCCATGGCTCGGCTGCGCCATCGTGCTGCGGAAGGCGTCGTAGGTGGATTTCAAGCCTGCTTCGAGCGGGATCGAGGCGGCCCAGCCGAGCTCGGCCAGGCGGCCGACATCCAGCAGCTTGCGCGGGGTTCCGTCGGGCTTCGACGCATCCCAGACGACCTCGCCCTCGAAGCCGACCACCTTGGCGATCAGCGCCGCGAGTTCACGGATGGTCACGTCCGTGCCGGTGCCCACGTTGATGGGGGCATCCCCCTCGTGGTGGTTCATCAGGAACACGCAGGCATCCGCCAGGTCGTCCACGTGCAAAAACTCGCGCCGGGGCGTGCCCGAGCCCCACAGGGTTACCGGGGTGCCGTTCACCTTCGCCTCGTGGAACTTGCGGATCATCGCGGGCAGGACGTGCGAGGTCAAAAGGTCGAAGTTGTCGTTCGGCCCGTAGAGGTTGGTCGGCATGGCCGAGATGAAGCGGCTGCCATGCTGCTTGTTCATGGCCTGGCACAGCTTGATGCCCGCGATCTTGGCGATCGCATACCACTCGTTGGTCGGCTCGAGCGGGCCGGTGAGGAGGTACTCCTCCTTGATGGGCTGAGGGGCGAGCTTGGGGTAGATGCAGCTCGAGCCCAGGAAGAGCAGCTTCGTCACGTGGGCGGCGTGCGCCGCCTGGATGACGCTCGACTGGATGGCCAAGTTGTCGGCCAAAAAGTCCGCAGGGTAGGTGTCGTTGGCGTGGATGCCCCCCACCTTGGCCGCGGCCAGGAACACGTACTCGGG